>JBAULD010000950.1:0-7407 GCA_049578005.1 Polyangiaceae bacterium | reverse complement strand
GTGCCGGGCGCGCGCGTGCGCGGGACGCCGCCGTCACGTCGACTCCGCGGGGGGGGCCGCTGCGGCGTCGGGCACGACGCGCACGATGGTCCGCGCATGATCGACCAGATACCGGCGCGCCGCGCGTCGCAAGTCTCCCGTCGTCGTCCGCCGAAAGGCGTCGACCCGGCGGTAGGCATAGGCGGGATCGCCGAGCACGGTCTCGAAAAAGCCGATCTGCTCTGCCTTTCCGGAGATCGTCTCGAGCTGCTGGAGCATGCCGAGTTCGAGCCGCGCCTTCGCGCGTTCCAGCTCGTCGTCGGTCACGACGTCGTTCCGTACGCGCGCGAACGCATCGTCCATGACGGACTGAATGTCGCGCGTTTTGTGGGCGCCGCGTGCCGTCGCCCAGCACTCGAAGAGCCCCGGGTCTCGGAATGTCGACACCCAACCTCGCACGTCGGTGGCGAGCTCCCGATCCACGATCAGCGTTCGGTAGAGGCGGGACGCGCGCCCGCCGAAGAGCACTTCGCTGAGGACCGTCATCGTGGCGTGGTCGCCGTCGCCGAGCGCCGGCCCCTTGTACGCGAGAAGGAGCTTTTCGGTGGCCGTGGGCTTGCGGACGTCGACCTCCCGCTCTTCGAGCTGGGTAGGCTCGGGGAAGATGTCCTCCGGAGGGATGGGCTGGCTCGGAATGGAGCCGTACGCGTCGCGGATGGCGAGCAGGAGGTCGCCCTCGCGCACATCGCCCACGGCGACGACGGTCGCGTTGTTCGGCGCGTAATATGTACGGTAGAAGGCCGCACAATCCTCGGGGGAGAAGCCTTCGATATCCTCCATCCAGCCGATCGTAGGCCATCGGTACGGGTGCTTGACGAAGGCGGTCTTGTAGAGAATCTCGCCCGCGGCCCCCTCGACGTCGTCGTCTACACGGTAACGCCGTTCGTTCGCGACCACCTCTTTCTCGCTGGCGACTTGCGGTTCGCGCAAGACGAGCCGCGCCATTCGCTCTGCCTCGAGCTGCACGGCGAGCTTGATGCGGTCGGACGGAATCGACTCGTGATAATAGGTCCAGTCGACCCAGGTCGCGGCGTTCGTCTCGGCACCACTCTCTTCGAGCTTTCGGTCGAAGGCTCCCGAGCGCAAATTCTCGGTCTCGTTGAACATCAGGTGTTCGAAGAGGTGCGCGAGCCCGGTCTTTCCTGGCTTCTCGTCGCGCGAGCCGACTCTGAACCACGTGTGGTAGCTGGCGATGGGCGCGGCCGCGTCGACCAGCACGAGCACGGTCAGCCCGTTGCCCAGGCGCCAGCGATGCACCACTTCGCCGCCGAAAGGGTGGGCCCCTTCGTACTTAAGTCGAGCGCCCTCGGGCGCGCCACCGCTGGATTGCTCTGCCCAGCTGCGGCGCGCCTCCGCCGAGTCGCGCGGCCCCAACTTTTTCATGCGGAGCGGTTCGTCATCCGAGGGATCCTTGCGGGTCAGGATTTCTTCGGCTGAACGACGATCTCTACACGCCGGTTGGCGGCGCGACCCTCGATCGAGCTGTTGTCCGAAATCGGGTTGTCGGGACCCTTGCCCTCCGCTGTGATGAGATCCCGCGGGATGCCCTTTTGCACGAGATAGTCGCGCACGGAGTTCGCGCGCCGCTGGGACAGATCCATGTTGAAGTCCCGCGTTCCGACGTTGTCGGTAAAGCCGTAGACCACCATCGGCTGCTCTTTTCCGCGCAGCGCGTCGGCGATCTGATCCAGCTTGGCCATCGCACCCGGTTTGAGGTCGGCCTTGCCCGTCGCGTAGAGCACCTCGCCTTGGAGCGTGATGACCATACCGCGGTCGTCGTCTTTGACCGCCGCGATCTTCGCGATCGTGTCTCGGGCGTCCTTCAGCTTGGCCTCGAGGTCCGCGAGCTTCTTTTGCTGCTCGGCCGCTTCGGCCTGTTTTCGCTGCAGCTCGCTCTGGGTTTGATTGAGCGTTTGCTGCGTTTTGTTCAGCGCCTGCTGCGTTTGGTTGAGCTGCGAAGACATCGTGGCCTGGAGCTGCTGCTTGGCCTGGTCGGCGTCTTGTTGGGCCTTGAGCGCCGCAGCCTCCGCCTCGGCGATTTGTGATTTGCGCTGGGCGATGATCGCCAGGTCTAGGGTGTTCGGGTCGTCCGGGTCGCTGTTCCAGGCTTGCTCGGCCTGTTGCAGCGCGAGGTCGGCGACGTGAACGTCCGTCGGGTCGAGCTGCATCGCGATGCCGGTCTTCGCCTGCTGAAACTCGGATCGTGCGTCGGTGAGCTGCTTCGGCGGAAGGCGCTCGCCCCCGCAAGCAGCGAACACGGCGAACGCGAAAGAGGCGAGGACGAGCGCGCCCCGGTGGGTGGTGGTGCGCATCATTGGGCTCCCTTCTTCGCCTTCTGGAGGTCGTCTTCCGCCTGGCGCGCCGCGGTCTGCGCTTTCTGGGCTCGGGCGATGCTGAGGGCGAGCTGCGCTTCGGCGCGCGCGACCGCGACGAGGCTGGCCGCACGTCGGTTGTCTTGATTGATAAGATCCTTGGACTTTTGCAGGTCTTCCTGCGCGAGCTGCAGATGCAGTTTCGCGTCGGGCACTTCAGGCGCTCCGCCGGCCTCGGCCTTGCCGACGTCGTTGTTCGCTTCGGCCCACTCCGTATTGGGGGGCGGTAAGCTTGCTCCGCATGCCGCGGTGGCCGCGGCGAAGAGCGCGATCGTTGCGATCCGCATGTGAGATATCTCCTTGGTACTCCGAGGGTAGTTTCGACAGCCCGCCCGTTTCAAGGGGATCGTCTCAATCCACCTTGAGGATCGCGAGAAACGCCTGCTGGGGGATCTCGACTGTCCCCACTTGCTTCATGCGTTTTTTCCCCTCTTTTTGCTTCTCGAGGAGCTTTCGCTTGCGGCTGATATCTCCGCCGTAACATTTGGCCGTGACGTCTTTGCGGAGAGCCTTGACGGTTTCGCGGGCGATGACCTTACCGCCTATCGCCGCCTGGATCGCCACCTCGTACTGCTGGCGCGGAACGAACTCTTTCAGCTTCTCGGCCAAGGATCGACCGCGGGCATACGACTTTTCCTTGTGGACGATGATCGACAGTGCGTCGAGTGGTTCGCCGTTGACGAGGATGTCCACTTTCACGAGAGAGTCGGCGCGGTACCCGACGAGCTCGTAGTCCATGGACGCGTAGCCTCGAGAAACGCTCTTCAGCCGGTCGTGGAAGTCGAAGAGTACTTCGGCGAAGGGCAGCTCGTAGGTCACGATCACCCGATCGGCCGCCGCGTACTGCATCGCCTTCTGCGTTCCACGGCGGTCCTGGCAAAGCGCGAGGATCGCGCCGACGAACTCGACCGGCACGTGGATATTCATCGTGACGAGCGGCTCTTCGATGCGCTCGATCGTCTGCGGAGCAGGAAGTTTCGCCGGGTTTTCGACGCGCACCGCTTCGCCATCGGTCTTGTAGACGTTGTAGACGACGCTCGGCGCCGTCGTGATGAGGTCGAGGTTGAACTCGCGTTCCAGGCGCTCCTGGATGATTTCCATGTGGAGCAATCCCAAGAACCCACAACGAAAGCCGAAGCCGAGCGCTTCGCTCGTGTCGGGCTCGAAGCTGAACGCCGCGTCGTTGAGATGCAGCTTCTCGATGGCGTCGCGCAGCTGGGGGTAATCGGCGCTGTCGGTCGGGTAGACGCCGGCGAAGACCATCGGCTTGACGTCTTTGAAGCCGGGGAGGGGATCGCTCGTCGGACCGATGTGATGGGGACCGCGACCCGGCGCGCTCACGGCGTGCGTCACGGTATCGCCGAGCTTGACGTCGTGAACGCTCTTGATGTTCGCCGAGACGAAGCCGACTTCTCCAGGGCCGAGCTCGTCGACCGGGGCGACGAAGGGCTGAAAGATGCCCATCTCGGTCACTTCGTAGTCGGTGCCCGTAGCCATGAAGCGGATCTTGTCGCCCTTCTTGACCGTCCCGTCGACGACCCGGACCATCGCGACGGCGCCCCTGTAGGCGTCGTACCAGGAGTCGAAGAGAAGGGCGCGCAGGCGCCCCGCCGCATTTCCCGAAGGCGCCGGGACTTTGCGTACGATCTGTTCGAGGATTTCGCGAACGCCGGCGCCGGTCTTGCCGCTCGTCGCGATCGCCTCCGAACAGTCGAGGCCGACGACCTGCTCGATCTGCGCCTTGGTCCGCTCGACGTCGGAGCTCGGGAGGTCGATTTTGTTGAGAACGGGCAGAATCTCGAGCCCCTGGTCGAGCGCGAGGTAGACGTTGGCGAGCGTTTGCGCCTCGACCCCCTGGGTCGAATCGACGACGAGCACCGCGCCTTCGCATGCGGCCAAGCTCCGGGAAACCTCGTAGTTGAAATCGACGTGCCCCGGCGTGTCGATCAAGTTGAGTTCGTACTGCTGGCCGTCGGACGAAGTGAACGAGAGACGTACGGCCTGCGCCTTGATCGTTATCCCCCGTTCGCGCTCGAGGTCCATCTTGTCCAGGAACTGCGCCCGCATCTCCCGCTGGGCGAGCGCGCCGGTGATCTCCAAGATGCGGTCCGCCAGCGTCGACTTTCCGTGGTCGATGTGGGCAATGATGGAGAAGTTTCGAATCGATTGCTGCGGGGTGGGCATCGGGGCTCCGTCCAGTACCACGATGCGGCAAGGCCGCAGGCGTGCGTGTCAGCCCTTGCCCGCGCCCGCGGCGCGCTCGGGCTTCGCCTCGGGGGTGGAAGGGCCTTGCTGCGCTTCGATGTGCGGACCACGCGGGAGGGCCGGCGCCGCGCTTTCGTCCCCACGGGTCGAAGCGAGCGGAAGCTGCCCCGGAAGGAGATGGTCGTATTGTCGGAGCACGAGATCGATTCCCTCGCGAATGTAGACGGCCACGGGGACCTTGGTGCGCTCGTGCAGGAGCCGAAGCCGGTCGCTCTGCTCCGGGGTCACGTAGATCGTGGTCGATATCTTCTTGCGGGACATGGGGCCCGGGGGACTATAGCTCCGTGATGCTGAGGACTTACGGTACGAGGCGACGGCGGGCTACCCGGCCCCCCCAAATCGACGGGGAACCGCTCGAGAACATGGACCGCCCATCCGAGAAGTAGGACCGTGAAGTTACACTACGTGAACATACGTCCTCCTTCAAGCGGGAGCCTGGCGTGTGCTGCCGCATCCGGGAATTGCTCGTGAAATCGGGCGTCTTGCCCCCGTGACGGGTACGCGCGTATTGTCCCGCAGCAGCGCGCTCCCTCTTTATCCGGATGGTCCGATGACCGACGTGCCCCCCCGCCACCAAGGACGGAACCCACAGATGGGAGACGTCGTTCGATGCTGCTGAACTCGCGGACTGCGCGGTGCGTTGTCCTTGTGGTCGTCGGACTCGCCGCTTCTTGCGGGGGCACCGAGAAGCCCGGTGCCGTCATGGTGGCCCCGCGGGGACAGCGTTCCGAAAAAATCGAGCACGAGAAGTGCGACGTCTCGGGCAGCAACGTGGAGGCCGTCGACACGAATGGGGACGGCAAGCCCGACATTCGCCGCGTTTACGACGGCTCCAAGCACGAGCTATGCCGGGTGACCGACCTTAACCACGACGGCAAGCCCGATCTCTACGAGTTCTTCGATGACAGCGGGGCGATTCGCCGCCGCGAGTTCTGTTACGGCGACACGGGGGACGTGAACGCGGTCGAGATTTACGAGGCCGGTAAGCTCATCGAGCGCGAGTACGACACCACCGGGCAGCACAAGATCGATACCTGGGACTGGTTCGATCCAAAGGCCCCGGTCGACGCAAAAACCGGGCGTCCATCGCACCCCATTCGCCGCGAGCGCGATATCCACGGTAGCGGCACGATCGACCAATGGTGGACGTGGCAAGGCGACAAAGTGACCATCTCGACGGATCGAAACGGCGACGGACGGCCCGATTCCGACTCGGCGATCACGATCGGCGGGGGCGACGACGCGGGGAGTGCCGCTGCGCCGTTCCCGGCCACTTCGGCGAACGATAGCGGCTCCGGGGAAGCCTCCCTCGCCGAAAACGCAGAGGGAGGAGCGCCATGACCATCTTCGGTGGTGCGAACGCGGCGCGGGTCGTGGGCGCGGCCGCCCTTTCGGGGTGGATCCTGGTTGCGGCGTGTAGCAGTCCGCCGCCGGTGACGAAAACGGCTCCCGGCGGCTCGGGCGATGCACAAAAATGGCCGGCGGACGACCGTTCGCTGTGCCAGGGGTTCGTGCATTGGAGGAGCAACCCAAAGCTGGAGGTCAGCGAGACGGTGGGCCCGGGCTCCGTCCGGCCAAACGTCCGCCGCGTGTACAAGGTGATCGGCGAGCGCGAAGACCGGCACTCGGTCCTCGTTTGCCGCGAGATCGACAGCAACTTGGATGGCATCAAGGACGTCGTGCGCACCTTCAATGAAAAGGGCGAACCGCTTCGCGAAGAAGCGGACACCAATTACGACGGCAAGATCGACGACTGGGTGAATTTCGCTGACGGGCGGATCGAAGAGGAGGACATGGACACGACGTTCTCCACGGGACGCCCGAACGTGTGGAAGTTTTATATCAACGGAGAGTTATCCCGAGTCCGCCGCAACACGCATTGCGCCAACGGCAAGGCCGACACGTGGGAAATTTATTTCAAGAACCGCCTGGAGCGCGTCGGCAACGACACCACCTGCGACGGACACGTAGACCGGTGGGACCGCGACGCGCAGCTCATGGCCCAAGAGGAAGCACAGGGCCAGGTCGAGGTCGCCGATGCGGGCGCGGACGCGGACGCGTCGCCTTCCGACGGCGGTGACCTAGGCGACGGCGGGACAATTCGCGACGGCGGATCGAGGGACCGAGGCCGTTCCAAGCGGCCGCGGTGAGCTGGGGGCCTAGGTTCCGGCCCGCCCGTAGGCGTCTTCCAGGCGCACGACGTCGTCGAGCTCCGGCGTGGATACTTCGATGACGTCCACGTCGGTGAAAGCCACCATGCGATGCACGGTTCGCGGTGGGCAGTGGAACGACTCGCGCTGGCGCATGCGAATGACCCGGACGTCCGAACCCTCGCCGATTTCGAGGTCCATCTCGCCTGTTTCCACCAGAAAGGTCTCGTCTTTCTTCAGGTGGTACTGCCTCGAGAGCTTCTGGCCCGCCGCGATGTGTAAGATCTTGCCGACGTAGCGATCGGTCTCCGCCCAAATGATCTCGTAGCCCCAGGGCTTGCTGACGCGTCGCATGCCGAGTCCGTTTAGGATATCACGCCGGGCATGGCCAGCGTTCGCCTCCAGAAAGTGCTCGCCCACGCGGGCGTATCTTCGCGCCGCGCCGCCGAGGAGCTCATCGCCCGCGGGCGTGTGCGGGTCGATGGACGAGTCGTCACCGAGCTTGGAACCAAAGTGAATCCTCGCGTGAACCGGCTGGAGGTCGACGGGCAGCGCGTGATCGCCGAGTCACCCGTCTACAT
>JBAULD010000949.1:0-7068 GCA_049578005.1 Polyangiaceae bacterium | reverse complement strand
GGGGCCACCCACGCTCGCAAGCGGGACGCCGCGACGACGAGGCCCACCCGATCGCCGCGCCGCAGACAACGGGTGGCCCGGCCGGCCACCTCTTCGAGGACCCAGTCGAGCGGCGCGCTGCCGGGCTCGCCCGCCAAGAGCTCGACCGACGCGTCGACCACCAGCCAGACGACGTCGCGATCGTCGCGTTCCATCTCGCGTACGAGCAGTCGCCCGCGCTTTGCGCTCGCTTTCCACGCGATGCGGCGGAATGGGTCGCCCGGCGCGTGGTTCCGCAGTTCGCGAAGTTCCTCTCCGTCGCCGGCGAACGCCGCGGGGCGTCCGGTTTCGGCGGACCGGCGCGATCGGCCGCCGCGCGGAGACTGAGAGAGGACCGCAAGGCTCGTCGGGATGACCTCGATGCCGAGCGGGCTCGCGAAGAGCAGCGGTACTTCGTAGAGGCCTTCGCCGCCCAGCGGCAAGCCCCTGACTTCGAGCGCGAGCCCATGCACCCCCCAACGCCCGACGCGGTTGCCGACAAGCGTCACGGCCACGCTCGCGCGACCCCACGGCGGCAGATCGACCACGCCCGGCTCGATTGTCGCGGTGAGCATGCTCGAGGTGATGGGTCGCATTCCGACGCAGCGCACGGCCTCGCCGCCCCTGTTCCGCATTTCAGCTTCGAGCACGACGCGCGCCCCTTTCGCGACCCGGTGCACGCGGGCGGACACGGCCCAAACGAGCTCGAAGCCGGCTTCCCGTAGGTTGGTGACGGTCACGAGCGCCATCGCGCGGCCGACGGCCACGGCAAGCAGCATGGCGCCCCCGAAGGCGACGATCGGAGCGAGGCGTGTCGCCGCGCCGAGGGCGACGAGGCCGGCGCCGGCGATCGCGACGTGCACGGTCGACGGAGTCGGGTGAAGCTGCATCGGGAGGTCGGGTTATACCGCCCGCATGCTCCGGCGGAAGCTGACCTTCGTCAGGGCTTCTTCGACGAGGCGCTCTTGCGCCCTCGGCTCGGCCTCGGCTTCGGCGGTCATCACGAGTCTGTGGGCGAGCACGCTCGGAGCGACGGCCCGAATGTCGTCGGGCGTGACGAACGGCCGGCCCTCGATGAGGGCCCAGGCCTTCGCCGCCTGGACGAGGCCTAGCGAAGCGCGGGGGCTGGCGCCGAGGGCCACGCGCGGATGACTGCGCGTGAAGCTGGTGATCCCCACGGCATAGTCGTAGAGATCGTCCTCGACGTGGATGCCCGCCGCGGTGCCCTGGAGTCGCCCGGCGCTCGCGGCGTCGAGCACCGCGTGGGCAGCCGGAGGATCCACGCCGTGGGCCTTGAGCATTTGCGCCTCGTCTCGAGGCGCGGGGTACCCCATCGAGACCCGTACGAGAAAGCGGTCGATTTGCGCCTCCGGCAGCGGGTACGTCCCCTCGAGATCAATCGGATTTTGCGTCGCCAGAACGAGGAACGGCGCCGGGAGCTCGAAGCGGTCGCCCTCGATCGTTACCTGGCGCTCCTGCATCGCCTCGAGGAGCGCACTCTGCGTCTTGGCGGGCGCCCGGTTGATTTCGTCGGCGAGGACGATGTTTGCGAAGATGGGCCCGGCGCGGAGCGAAAACGTCCCGTCGCGCGGCGAGAGCACGTACGTCCCGGTGATGTCGGCGGGCAGGAGGTCAGGTGTGAACTGGATTCGCCGCGCGCTGCACCCGAGCGCCGTCGCGAAGGCTTTGACGAGCGTCGTCTTCGCGACGCCTGGGACCCCCTCGAGGAGAGCGTGTCCGCGGGCGAGGAGCGCGACGAGGATCGTATCGACCGGGCGGAGGGAGCCGACGTACACACGCGAGACCTCGCGCCGCAACTGGTCGATTCGCTCGCGAGCGGAGGCGATGTCGGTCGCGGCTGCGTTCACGGCGAATGGGCGACTCTATCATGTGGATTCTCCAGCACATCGAGTAGCGCGCGAATCTGTGCTGCGACCGCGACGACCCGTGCCGTACCGACCGCGCCGCCCAGCCTCCGGGCGACGGGGCGCCCGACCGCCGCGTCTTGCGCGAAGAGCGTCTCAATGCGGCCGAGGTCGGCGAGGAGCTCCGAGAGGGCGCGCAGCTGCCGCGGATCGACGAGGCCTTCCGAGCGGACCCTCCCGACGAGTTCCTCGCGGGGCGGCACGTGGTCAAGCCCTAGCCGCGTCGCCAACTGTTCTTCGAGGGCGCTTTTGAGCTCCAGTATCGCAAGGGTCCGCGAGGCGTGGGGCGACGCCAAGACCGCGGCGTGTCCTGCGACGCCGCCCTGAAGCGTAACGGGGATGGCGCGCACGAATTTCGGCGAAACCGCTCGGTGCGTCCTGCCCACTCTCGCGCTCGCCCAGACGACGACGCCGATGCCCACCGCGAGTGCGGCGAAGTACGCCGCGGCCGGCGGGAGGCCATCGCGCCGCAACGTTTCGAGCCCGAGGGCGAGGGCGCGCCGCGCTTCGCCAGCGGCCGTGTTCGCACGCGAGGAATCTCCGAAAGCGCCGGTCGTGCGAAAGCCGTTCGAAAGCACGTAGAGGGTGCCTCCGCGTTTTCCCCATACGTCGTCTTCGGTCGCGTATCGCACGAGCGCCCGCGAGAGAGCGCGATTGCCCGGATAACGCATCATCGCGTTGATGAGAATCGAGCCGTCGCCGATCGCGACGAGGCGTCCGTGACCCACCGCGCCGGCGACTGCGAGAAGGACGTCGGCCTCCCCTTCGCCGTGCACAACGAGAAGAGGCGAGAGCGCATGGTGCTCGAGCCCGGTGCCGTGGTTGGTCACAACGTGAGCCACGTCGCGCACCGTGGGGTGAACGCTCGCCGGCTCCGCTATGGCGAGCGCGGGATTGTCGCGGAGCATCTCCGCGGGGCGCACCGGAAGCGGTACGCGCCGAATTCCGAATCGCGTGAGTAGTTCGTCGCCGGTGCCGTAGTCGTCGAGAAGGACCAGCCGGCCGCCCGCCCGCATGAACGTCGACAGCTCGTCCACGTCGAGCGCGCGATCGGGGTGAACCATCAGGATGCCGTCTTCGCGCTTGAGGTCGCCGAGAGCGAGCGTCGTCGTGACGGCCACCCGCGCAGTGCCAAGCTCGCTCTGCGCCACGCGTACAAGCTGCGAGAGCCCCTCCCAATCGTCGCTTCGTGCATCAAACGGGGTCGCGAGCGCGGCGGGCGCTGCGTCACACAAAAGCGCGCAACAAACGCAAGAAAACAAGACGAAGGAAAAAGAAGAGAAGAGAGAAAAGCGCGCGAAAATCCTCGCAAGGGGCGGGGCCTGGAAAAGCGTGCCGAGGGCGCGTGTGCGCAAAGCTGCCCTGCTCCTCACCTTGACCGTGGCACTTGCGTTGCTATTTTGCAAAGTAGAGTGGACCTCTAGGACTTCCCCGGCACGCTTGGCGCGCTTCGCTTCTACTCAAAGAAGGTACCAACATGCTGCCTCCTTTCATCATCGAGCAGATCCGTCGGCGTGAAGAGCAGGAGCGCGTCCGTCCGGAGCAGCCCCACCTCGAGATCCCTCTCGAGCGGCCGGCGCCGCGTGCGCCGCAGGCGCCTGACGAGAATAGAGACCGAGGGGTCGTCATCATCGACCTCATGGCAGGCGATATCGACTGAGCCTGCAAGCGTATCCTGGCCGCGAGGACCGAGAGACCCGGGGACCGAGCCCGGCGCCACGGTCGAGCGGCTCGACACTACCGTGGGGGGTGACTAGTCTGCGCGCCCCATGGGGTTCTTCTCGCGGGCGGGGCAGATACTGCTCGGTGCCGCTTTGGTCGGAGTCGCCGCCCCGTCTTGCTATTCGGCCGGAGGGGGTACGGCTCCTCCTCCCGACAGCTTCTACTTTCCGGTTGGCCTCGCCGTTTCCACCGACGGCACGGTTCTCTACGCCGTCAATTCGGACTTCGACCTGCAATGGAACGGTGGAACGCTGCAAAGCTACGACCTCGCCCGGCTGCGCGCCGACGCCTTCCAGCAGATCGCCAACCCGCCGTCGGGATGTCCCGAGAGTCCTCCGCCCGGCGGCACCCTCCTCGGCCAAGGGTGCGCACCCGTCCATCCGTCGCAAAGCTACATCGGCGACTCGGTGACGATCGGCGCCTTCGCCACCGACGTCCAGCTCTCGGTCGCCCCGAACCATAGCACTCGACTTTTCATACCGGTGCGCGGCGATGCCACGGTGACTTGGGCCGATGTCGAGGGCGACCCCAACAACCCGCTGAAGATCGACTGCGGGCAAGGCGCCGACGGCAGGTGCGCCGCGAGCCACCAGGCCGGAAACGACCCCAATCAATTCGGCAACACCCGCCATGTCACGTTGCCCGGCGAACCCTACGGGATGGCCCAGAGCGAGAACGGGGCTTACATTGCCGTGACCAGCCAAACCACGACGCAGTCGTCGCTTCTCACGACCGGGCTCTCGGCGCCCGCAGCTCCGCCGGTCCCGCCGACGATGGAATTCGTGCTGGGCGGAATGCCCGTCGGGGGCATCGGCATCGCGGCGGTCCCGCACGACCCCGATGCTCCGGCGCCCGGCACAGTCGGCCCGCCCGCCGGATCGTCGCGTTGCGAAGACGTCGGCGACGTCCTTCCGTGCGTCCGTCCGGCCTTCCTCGAGACCAGCCGCGACGCCGCGGAGATCGATCTCCTTCGCCTCTACGACGACGACGGCTCGTCGTTGCACCGCCCCTTTCTCGAGAGGGAGGGCGTCTACCCAATCACGTCCAACGCCGTGGGCACCGATTCGCGCGGAATCGTGATTGACCCTACGCCGCGCTACGCGTGCAAGACGCAGTGCAACGGCGATCCGGCGTGCAACTCGGCATGCGGGCAGCTCGCCGCGCGGGTCTTTTTCGCGAGCCGAACTCCGCCTGCGCTCGGCATCGGCGAGATCGGCGGGCCACCACCGAGCGGCCTTGGCACTTACGATCCGGACCGATTGGTGCTCACGGGCAACTGGCCGCTGCCCATTGGGCCGTCGAACGTGTATTTGGCCCCGATCATCGATGCAAATGGAAACTTCGCGCTCCGGGTCTTCATCGTGTGCTTCGACGCGAGTCAGATTGTCGTGTGGGACCCCGACGCCGAGGCCGTCGAGAACGTCATCAACGTCGGAGCTGGACCCTTCGCAATGACGTTCGACCCGTTTTCACTTAAGGATGTGGGCGAGCACCAGCCCGCTCCACAAGCGGCCGCGCCGAACCAGCCAAGACCGTACCGGTTCGCCTACGTCGCGAGCTTCACACAATCGTACGTGCAGATGATCGACCTCGACAACAGCCAGCCGACCGCTGAAACATTCGAGAACGTCGTGTTCACGCTCGGCCAGCCGACGCTGCCGAAGGGCCAATGACCATCCTGCGAGCGCGCACCACCGCCGTCGCGATCGGCGCGGCGGCCCTGACGGCCGGCGTATGGATCGCGGGCGCCTCCCTGTCGAGCTGCGCCCAGACGCCGCCCAACGTCACGACGCACACGTTTCATCAGGCGCAGAAGGTCGACTTCATCTGCATGCAGGTGAACGACGCGAACGGCAACGCCATCGCGGCACCGATTCCGGTCGAGCAAGCCCAATGCTCACCCGTTCCCCCCAACGTGAACGGCGCGACGTTGGCCTTTCACCTGTACGCCGTCGTCACCCAGACCACTCCGGGCGAGGTCGCCGTGGTCGATCTGACGGCGGGCGTCGTCGTCGACAACGACAAGGACACGCCTGGGATCAACTTCATCCCGGTCGGGGCCAACCCGACGGACGTCGCCGTCGCGCCCGACGCCAAGTATACGTTCGTATCGAGCCGAGACCCGAACAAGATGGCAATTTATGCCATCGACAATACGCGGCTGCTCGGGAACTCGACGGGGACGAGCCCCCCGACACCGCTCAGGCTCCCGGATCTCATGGCGTGTTCGTTGCCGCAGGCGCCTCAGGCCCTCGCGGTCGTGCCGTCCGCCGCTCCGGACGGAGGCGCCGCCGGGAGCTCGTACACGCTGGTCGTTCTGCTCGCGGGGTCGGCCAGCGGTGCCACGACTGCGCCGGCGACCGTACTCACGATCAATCCGGCCATCCTGACATCGGCGCCTCCAGGCACTCTGACGCCGTGCACCTCGCTGAGCGGAGCCGTCCTCGCCGCGACGGCGCTGTCCGGGGCATTCCCGTCGACGTGGACTCCGGGACCCGCGTGGGCGGACGGAGTGCCGTATGCCGACGCGAGCGAACCCACTCCGGTGCCTCAGTGTCCGTCGGAGTTCGTAGTCGACGGGGGTCCCGGCGACGCCGGGTCCGATTCGTCCGACGACGCGGCGTCGGACGCCGGAACGGGCGCCGTTGCACCGGTCGATGCAGGGAACGGCGCGCCGGGCGTCTTCACCCTTCCGCCCCAACCGCCGCACCCGACGGCGATCGCCATGCGAAGCGACGTGCCGGTGCTCTACGTCGCCGACGAAACGGTGCCGGTCATCCATGTGATCGACCTGCACGACCCGTCGAACCCCATCGAGCTCGACCCGCTCCTGGCGACGAGCGTCGTGGAGCCGGCGCGACAGGTATCTGTCGGAGGGCTCGCCATCAGTCCCCCGACGCGCGACTACAAGACCTACCTTTACGCGATCGACGCGAGGCAGGGCACGCTGATGGTCTACGACGTCACCGATCCCGTCGCGTCGCCGCACACTCCGCTGCAGCGCCCGCACCCCGAGCTCAATCCCCTCGCGCTGCCCGACCGCCTGACGTTCTCCGCCCCCGTCGCCGCCGTGTCGTTCGTGCAGCACGACTGGCCGCTCGCCTCGCCGCTCGTTACGCCGACCGACACCGTCCACGATTACACGGGACTGCTTTGCAACCCGAACCCGAACGCGCATCCGGACGCGAGCGCCTTCGTGGATCTCGGTGCGTATTATCGGGCGGACCAGACGTCGCGGATCCAGGCGACGGACACCCAAGGCGGCACGGTCCAGACCCTGCCGACGCGGCTTCGGGGGGTGTTCGGCTTCGCCACGCTGTCTAACGGCAACGTCGTGGTCATCGACGTCGACGACTGGGACGCGCCGTGCCGGCGGCCCGACCCCATGGCTGTCGGCGTCGTC
>JBAULD010000948.1:0-10839 GCA_049578005.1 Polyangiaceae bacterium | reverse complement strand
CGTCAATCCCCCAGAACTGGTCGGCAGGAACGTCGATCGCATGGCCAATCAACTGCTGGGTTCCAGTGTTCACGTTGCGCACGTAGTAGTGCATGGGGTCGATCCAAGGAATCGTCGTGCCGTTATTGCCCCCCATGCCAAAGACTTCGCGCGCGGCCTCGGCGCTGATCGAGGTCTGGGTGGAAGTGCCGGGAACGACGAACGCCATCGCCTGGATAGGACCAGGCTGGTCGCTGTGGTTGCCGTCATCCGCTACGCTGCACGTCGCCGCGTAAATGTCCGACTCGCCGACGTCGACTTGCGCGCCCGCTGAACCGAGCAGGCAATAGTTCTGGGTTCCGTTGACGTCGAAGTACGCCGCGTACTTCGAGAGTGCCGCGCCCGGAGCGGGATCGTGGATAAGAGTGCCGTTATAAATCGACTTGACCCCCGTACACGAATTCGTGACCTGAAAGACGGGTGTCGGTCCCGTCCCTCCGCCGGGGGGCATGATGATGAGCGGAGCCAACTTCATGAGCAACGGGGGAAAGTTGCTCGATCCCGTCATGAACACGACCGACGCGCGCCCATTGTCCGGATCCAGGCAGTTGGCCATGGGGCCGCCGTCGATTCCGCTCGCGGCCGCCGACGCGCCGGCGTCCGGAGGCATCACGAGAGGAGGGTCCGGGCTCCCCGGGCAAAGCTTGATCCGCACGCAGTTGTCGAAGGGGAACTCGGTCGCGGTCGTGCACTGATTCTGGAAGTCTTGCTGTTGGCTCGGCGTCCCGAAAAAGCAGGGTGCCGGCCCCAGGCCCGAGTCGACGCAGACGCTGTTCACGCAGAACGGGTGAGCTCCGAACTTGGCGCAGTCACCATCGGAAGCACATTGCGTCGCACTGCGATCCAGGAGGAGGGTGCAGGCGGCGGAGCCCAGCAGCAGCCCCGCTGCGGCAATGGCCGGCCAACGCCAGCGGCTCCTGGCGCGCACACGCTTGTTTGCCACAGAGCCGGAGTCTACCGGCGTGGCGAGGTCCACGTCTGATAATTTCTTGCTCATGGGATGTCGTCCGACTCAGAACGTCATTTCGAAGCGCGCGGATCCGGGCGCCAGCGTTACGCGTGCTTGCGTCGACGTCGTCGCATGATCTACGGCAGGCGACAGGGTCCAGTAAAGGGATACGGCCCCCACGATGATTGCGGCTGCCGCAAACGAATCTGCCAAGATCGAGTACGTGGCCGTACGATTCGCGTCGCGACTGAGCACGGCGCTTTTCGCGGGAAACGCGTCGCGTTCGTTCGCGAGCGATTGCGACTCACCGAGCGCGAGCGTTCCGAACGTGACGGCGCCCGCGGCAAGTGTACCCGCCGCGATCCAGCCGGTTAGTCGTAGGGTCGTCACCGGGACGCCGCGGGACGGATGCCCTTCCGGATTCGGAGTGCCCTGCGCTTGTGCGACCGATACGGGGGCAGGGTTCACGGGAGGCGGACGTAACTGAAGCGACACGGATACATGATCTTCGGCGGCCACGTCGACGTACTCCGTGACGGACCCTCGGCCGGCCATCGACGCGACGACCTTCCGCCGACCCATGCTCACGAGCAGAGGCTCGGAGACAGGTGTTTGCCCAACGCCCTCGTCGTCGACCGCGATATCCGCACCGGCCGGCACGGTGGTGACCTTCAGGTATCCCACGCGCGTTCGTAGTGTCTCGACGGCTCGCGCGACCGCTGCGCGGTGGCTCTCCGAAGGGCCGAATTCGGCCAGGTAGCGCCGGAAAGTCTTCAGCGCTGCCGCGTAGTCTTGCAGCTGGAACTGCGTCTCGCCGAGGTTGTAAATGGCTGTCGCGCTGGGCGCGAGGGCGCAGGCACGTTTGAACTCCACGAGGGCTGCCGTGTAGTTCGCCTCGCCGTAGAGCTCCACTCCGCGCCTGAAATGTCTGCCCGCCTCCGCCGCCAATGGGTCGTTCTGGGGCGCGATTCCGCTCTCCTCGGCCATCGCGCTGGGCACGTTCGATATCGCGCCCGCCAAGGCCAGAGTCAGCGCAGCTCCTCGAAGCCGCCGTTTCATGGATTGTACGGATCTCTCGTCTCGATCGGCCTGAGAGGCACTTTGCCGCCCGCAGAGTCGACTTCACCGCCGGTGGATGCGATTGGCGTCTGGGGTTGGGTTGGCGGGGGGGCCGGCCTCGTCTGCACGTTCAAAGCTCTCGGCGGCGGGACCGGCTGGGGCGCTGTCGCCGTGCGCCGCGCCGGCGCGGGCGGGGGCTGCCAGACGTTTCGATTGAGGCTGAGTTCCACGACCAAGTCGGACGTGAGCGTGACGCTCTCCGACTTCGTCTCGTAACCGTCGGCGCTCGCCGTAATGCGATGGACCTCGCCGCCTTTTGGATAAGAGGCGCGGAACGGATTGCGTGTCGCCGCCGTTCCGTCGATCACGACCTTTGCAGACGCTGGCGTCGCCCGCACCACCAGCTCGACGAGCTCGGATGCGCCGCCGGGTTCCGGAGGGAGCGGGACGAGTGCCACCGATCCCGGTGGGGTCGCGACAGGCATTTCGGCCCGGGTGGGCGCGGGAGCTGCGACGGGAATGTCGATCGCGTTCGCTCGGCCTCCCGTTTTGCCTGCGCGGTCCGGGGCAGCGACGAGGATCGTGCAAAACACGAAGACGACAGCGCCCGCCAGCGTGGCTATTCCCAACCACTTGGGGGCTCGAAACCGAAAGGCTTCCGGTTCAATGTCCAGGTCGTGCCCCGACTCGGTATCAGGTACCGTCCCGAGGGCCGCGGCCTCGGAGTCGCTTTCTCCCGTCGCTTTCGGTTCGGCTTCTTCTTTGTCCGCCGCTTCCGACGTCAGCTCCTCACTCGGGGGCGCCGCCGCCGCCGGGATTTGGACGAGAGCCGAAGCGATCTCGTTGCTGACAGGGGCCAGCGAACCGTCGGACTTGTCCGCGATCGCCTCCGGCGCAGGACTTGCGGCCACGAAGGCCGGTTTCATCGACGCCGCCCGCTCCGCGGGGACGTGCGCGCGCGGCGGAGCGAACGGGAGGAGGGCCATCGCGACGTCGCCCGCACTCTGGAATCGCGCCTCGCGTTCCTTTGTCAAACATCGCTCTACGATTGCCGCGAGCCCTGGGGGGACGTCTGGCCTGTACGAGCGCAGATTCGGCGTAGCCTTGTCCAGAATGGCCGTGACAAGCTCCGGAAGCGTCTGCGAGGCATCGAAGGCAGCACGTCCCGCGAGGAGCTCATACAGGGTTGCGCCGAGCGACCAGATGTCGCTGCGGTGATCGACCGAGGCGGTGGACCGGAGCTGCTCCGGCGACATGTAACAAGGCGATCCGACGATCACTCCTGTGGTCACGTTGTCCGAAAATGCGAACTTGGAAATCCCGAAGTCGACGATTTTGATCGCCCTGCGTCCCGGTGAGCGCTCCGTCAAAAAGAGATTGTAAGGCTTGATGTCCCGATGAACTATCCCGTGCGCGTGCGCCTCGGCCAGCCCTTCGCAGGCCTGAATTGCGTATTCGGCCGCGCTTGCAACATCGAGAGGGCCGTCGATTTGGAGTGCTCCTGCGAGGCTGCGACCCTCGAGATACTCCATAACCATGTACGGTATGCCTTCGTCAGTGACGCCGGCATCGAGCACGTGGGCCACGTGTTCGCTTCTCAACTGCGCGACCGCCTTTGCTTCGCGCGAGAATCGCGCCAGGGCGTCCCATTGGTGGGACACGACCTCTCCCCGGAGAAACTTCAGAGCTACGCGCTGCTCGAGATGAAGATGCGTTGCCGCGACGACGAGCCCCATCCCGCCTTCGGCCAGCGTTCGTTCCACGCGATATTTGCCGGCCACCACCGTGCCGGGCCCCAGAACCAACTGCGAGTTCTTGCCATCTACCTGCATCGATTGACCCGCCCGTTTTCCGTGCGCGACCGACACTTCGCTACAGGACGGTTTCTATAACACGAGCGCCCTTCGCGCAAGCTCCGAGCCGCGAGAAGCGACCGCTCGCGAACGCAGGTTTTTCCCTGCTATCGGTGCGGGCAGAAACCTGCCCCTCGTTCGCCCTCGATGGCCCTCGACGGCCCTCGATTTGGCTCGATTGCTCGTTTTCAGGCGAGCCCCGGTGCCACGCAATATGCGGGCCCAACCGACGGGATTCACAGCGGCAAAACAAAAAGAGTACGGACTGGCGTAAATGGGGTGCGGCGTGCAGCGCGCGCCACACGGAGTTTCCCCTCGCCCCCGCTCGCTCGACGCGGCTTTCTCCAAAGGCTTGCTAGGGTCCTTCCGCTCACCGCTTACGATTCCCGCCGCCTCCGCCCACGCATGCTCGCCGCCGCCCTATTCGACATGGATCGCACGCTCGTGCGAAAGCAGACTGCAAGCCTCTTCATTCGTTACCTCCGTTCGCGGGGCGGCGCGACTTGGCAGGACTCGGCGCGTACGCTCTTTTGGCTTGCCCAGTACACGATGGGCATCGTCGACGCGCATCGCGCGGCGTCGCGAGCGGTACGCCGCTTCGCCGGAACCTCCGAGACTGTGTTCGCGGCTCGTTGCGACGACTGGTTTCGCCGTGAAGTGGAGGCCCACGTCGCCGACGCCGGACGCCGCGCGGTCGCAGAGCACAGGGCGCGCGGCGAGGTCGTCGCAATCGTGACCGGGACGAACCCCTATTTCGCGCGGCCCCTGGCGAGACGGCTCGGCATCGACCATGTCGTCGCCAGCGAGTTCGAGGTGGGCTCCGACGGGCGCTTCACGGGGCGGCTCGTGGATCCCCTTTGTTTCGGCGACGGCAAGGTCACGCGGTCACGTCGGCTGGGAGAAGAGCTCGGCTTTCGGGTCGAAGAAGCGACCTTTTACAGTGATTCGTATACCGATTTGCCGCTTCTCGAGGCAGTGAGGACGGCCGTGGTCGTCAACCCCGACCCTCGGCTGTCGGGCATCGCGCGCCGGCGCGGTTGGCGCGTAGAGCGGTGGTAAAACGGAAACGGAGAACATGCGGACCTTCGAGCTTTCGCCAGTCGCCGTCGAGCGCATCGTCGCCATCGCTCTCGAGGAAGACCTGGCTTCGGGCGACCCGACCACGGAGGCGTGCGTCGCGCCGCAGACTCAAGCCGTTGCGCGAGCCGTCGCTCGTGAGTCCCTCGTCGCCTGCGGAGGACCGGTCTTCGAGCGCGTATTCGCGATGTTGGATTCCTCTCTCGCTGTCGAGCCGCACGTTGCCGATGGGGCCCCGGTGACCCGCGGCGGCGGTCTCTGGACGGTGCGGGGGCGCGCCCGTTCGATCCTCACGGCGGAGCGCGTCGCGCTCAACCTCGTGCAGCGAATGTGCGGAATCGCGACATTGACCCGCGCATACGTCGACGCCGTTCCGGAGGGTTGTGCCACACGGATTACCGACACGCGCAAGACGACTCCCGGTCTTCGCGCGCTCGAACGCTATGCCGTGCGGGTCGGTGGAGCGCGCAACCATCGAGACAACCTGGGCGCAGGAGTGCTCATCAAGGACAACCATGTGGCGGCTTGCGGGGGGGTGCGCGCCGCCATCGAGCGGGCCCGCGCCGCCGCACCGCATAGTGCGAAGATTGAGTGCGAAGTCGATTCGCTCGACCAGCTCGACGAAGCTCTCGTGGCCGGCGCCGATATCGTGCTTCTCGACAACATGTCGGCGGCGACCATCGCCGAAGCGGTCCGGCGGACGGGGGGCCGTGCCCTTCTCGAGGCATCGGGAGGCATCACGCTCGATCGCGTGCCGGAGCTCGCGCGGACGGGGGTCGACTTTCTGTCGGTCGGCGCGCTCACACATTCGGTCCGAGCGGTCGACGTGGGGCTGGATTTCGAGTGACCGCTGGTCGCTCACCCGGCCGCGGCATCGGGGCCGATTTGGCGGGGGCACCCGAAGTCGTCGCGGCTCGGGGGGGAGGGCTTGGCCGCCCGCTCTGGCTGCTCGCGTCGACGACGTCGACCAACGACGACGCGAAGCGCGGTGCGAGGGAGGGTGCGCCCCACGGTACGACGTGGGTCGCCGAGCAGCAGACGGCGGGTCGGGGACGTCAGGGCCGACTCTGGCTCTCGCCGCCGGGTGAGAACCTACTCTTCTCCGTGCTGGTGCGCGAGAGTCCTCCGGCCAGGCGACTTCCCCTCGTCGCCCTCGTCGCCGGGCTTGCGGTTCGCGACGCCGTCGCGCGGGCGCTGTCCGACGGCGAAGTGAAGATCAAATGGCCGAACGACGTGATGATCGGCGTCCGGAAAGTCGCGGGCGTGCTCGTCGAGGCGATCACCGCAGGGTCACGGGTCGAAGCGATTGTCGTCGGTGTCGGCGTGAACGTCCACGCGCGGACGTTCCCCGATGAGATCGCGCAGCGCGCCACGTCGATCGCGCTGGCTTTGCCGCCCGGAGCCCATCCTCCCGAACGCGCCGCAATCCTCGGCGACGCGCTCTCCGCGCTCGATCGCGATCTTCACGTCGTCTTGGCGCGCGGTCTCGGTGTCGTCCGCGCGCGGCTCGAAGCCGCCGACGCGCTCCGCGATCGCCGCATCCGTTGCGACTCGGGCGATGAAGGCATGGCGTCGGGGATCGACGAGGAGGGGCGCCTTCTCGTTCGTCGCGACGACGGTGTTCTTGCTCGCTGGGCTTCGGGCGAAGTGCACCTGATCGGGTGAAGCCGCGCGCAGGCAGGGGCGCTCGGGACGTCCGGACTTGCCTCGCATGGCTCCGACCACCTATGCGTAGGGGCGCGTTCGTTTCCCCGGGGTCCGCAACATCACCGAAACGCGCAGACTTTTCGCAAAACATCCCGTTGTCTCGGTCGACACGATTTCGTATAAGCGCGCGGGCCGCACTGGGTGTAGGTACCGCCTGTCGCGCCATCCGTTGCGTCCACAATTCAGCGTCTCGTGATCCCGACTTCCTGGCCCTAGCCGCGGGCCTCCCCCCTCTCCCACATGCAAATCTTCTCTCGCTCTCTCAACAAGCTGCCGCTGATAGTGGGCGCGGCCGCCACGATGGGCCTCGTCGCAGTGACGTTCCTCATCTGGTACTACTTTTCGCCCTGGTTTACCCAGGTCGGATACGCGCCGAAGCAGCCGGTTCCCTACTCTCATAGGCTACACGTTGGGCAGCTGGGCATGGACTGCCGGTACTGTCACGCGAACGTCGAGCGCGCTCCGCTCGCGATGGTTCCGCCGACCGAGACGTGCATGAACTGCCATCAGCTCGTGCGCACGGACTCGAAGATGCTCGAGCCCGTACGCGCGAGCTGGGAGAGCGGCAAGCCCATCGAATGGGTGCGCATCCACAAGCTTCCCGATTACGTCTATTTCGACCACAGCGTACACGTCACCGGGGGCGTCGGTTGCGCGGAGTGCCATGGGCGCATCGATCAAATGGACCAAGTGAGGATGGACAAGCCCCTCAGCATGGGGTGGTGCCTCGAGTGCCACCGCGACGTCAAACAGAAGCAGGGCGATAGCGAGCGAATCCGCCCCGTCGCCGAGATCACCAACATGGCCTACAGCCACCAAGGGCACGTCGACCCGCCGCGGCGGCTCGATCCTCCGGAGAATTGCTGGGGGTGCCACCGATGAGCAAGCGAGCACTCTATCCGTGGGAAGGCGCAACGGTGTCCGAGGGGGCTGGCTCCTTGGGCCCACGTCAACAATTGGAACTGAGCGAGCCCGAATTCCCGAAGGGGCACGTCACCACGCCACCGAGCGACGAAGCGCTTTTCGTGAGTCGCCGGGGTCTACTCGGGGCCATGGCTTCTACGATGGCCCTCGTCGGAGCCGAAGGTTGCAGGCGTCCGATCGAGAAAGTCGTTCCGTACACGAAGATGCCGGAGAACGTGGTTCTCGGCGTTCCGACCCACTACTCGACCGTCATCCAACGCCGTGGCGAGGCGCTGGCGCTCGTCGTCGAGTCGCACGAAGGTCGGCCCACGAAAATCGAGGGGAATCCCTCCCACCCCGCCAGTGTCGGCAAGGCGGACCTGGTTGCGCAGGCGACCATCCTCGACCTGTACGATCCTGAGCGATCCACGACGCCGCGCAAATCGGGGCAGCCGGCGAGCTGGGGCGACTTCGAGCGCGATCTGAATGCGAAGCTCGCTTCGTACGACGCGGACCAAGGGGCGAGGCTGCGCGTGCTCATGCAGCCTACGCTGTCGCCGAGTGTGCTCCGCATGCGCGCGGCGCTCGCGCAGCGCTTCCCGAAGGCGCGCGTCCACACCTGGTCGGCGGTCCACGACAGCAACGCCCGCGAGGGAGCGCGCCTGGCCTTCGGGCAACCGACGAACACGCTGCATGCCTACGACAAGGCTCGGGTCATTCTGTCGCTCGACAGTGACTTCTTGCAGACCGAGTCGGGCAACGTCCGCGCAAACTGGACGTTCGCAGGCGGGCGCCGTCTTCGTTCATCGCGCGATTCGATGAGCCGACTCTACGTCGTCGAACCTGCTCGCACGACCACGGGCAATTGTGCCGATCACCGACTTCGCCTCCCCGCGAGCGACGTCGAGCGCTACGCCTACGCCCTCGCCGCCGAGTTGACGAAGAAGGGGCTCTCGATTGGCGACCTCGGGCCGGGCTTATCGGCGCCGATCAATACGGACGGCATTCCCGCCAAATGGATCACCGCGGTCGCGAACGACATCATGGGCAACCGCTCGCGGACCATCATCGTCGTCGGGTCGCGCCAGCCTGCGGCGATTCACGCGCTCGCCCACGCCCTCCATGCCGCGCTCGGCTCGGTGGGCACGGCGGTGAACTACGCGCCGGTCGCCGATCCGGACGAACTCGACGCATCGGCGGACATCAAGGCCCTGACCGACGCGATGGGCGCGAACCAGGTCGACGGGTTGGTCATCCTCGGGGGCAATCCCGTCTACGACGCCCCGGCCGACCTCGGCTTTGCCGAGAAAGTGGCCAAGCTACCGGTCAGCGTGCACGCGTCGCTCTTTTTCGACGAGACGAGCGAGAAGTGCACGTGGCACGTGCCCAGGGCGCACGAATTCGAGTCATGGGGCGATGCGCGTTCGACCGACGGGACCGTCTGCGTCCAGCAGCCCCTCATTGCTCCCCTCTACGGCGGCCGTAGCGACATCGAGCTTCTTTCATGGATGGCGCGCGCCCCGGAGGCCACCGCCTACGAAGCCGTGCGGACGACCGTTCGAGGTGTCCTCCTCGCGGCGCGCGGGGTCACGGGGTGCGGCGTCTTCGGCGAGGCGGGCGTTGCCGAGTGCCGAGATAGCTCCGGAAACGCCTTCGTCGCGCACATGACCGATCTCGAGCGGCACTGGAACCGCGCGCTCGCAACAGGCATCGCGCAGCGCCCGTCCGGGCCGGTGCAGGGTTTGATGCCTCGACACGCCGAGATTCTGGCCGCTATTCGCAAACGGCAGGCGCCCGCGCGAGTCGGGCCGGGTTCGCTCGAAGTCACTTTTGCGCCGTGTCCCAAGATGGTCGACGGGCGCTACGCCAACAACACGTGGCTCCAAGAGCTGCCCGATCCGGTCACAAAGCTCGTTTGGGACAACGCGGCCATTGTATCGCCGGCGACGGCCAAAGAGCTGGGCGTCGACAACCAGGACATCGTCAGCATTGCCGTCGGCCCGCGCTCGATTCGGGCTGCCGTATGGATCGTGCCGGGACAGGCGGACCGCTCGATCGCGCTGACTCTGGGCTGGGGGCGACGGAAGTCCGGCCGAATCGGCAACGGGCGCGGGTTCGACGTGTATCCGCTGCGAACGACCGACGCGCTGGGATTCGCCGTCGGTGCCAAGGTCAGCAAGACCGCGGACGAGCCTTATTTCTTCTCGAAGATGCAAGGCAACGACTCGGCCGAGGATCGGCCGATCGTGCACGAGGCCACGCTGTCGGAGTATCGCCAGAAGCCGAACTTCCCCGACCTCGAGACGCCGCCGCCGCGTGCCCTGCCGCTTTGGTCACAAGTCGACTACAGCAAGGGCCACCAGTGGGGGATGGCGGTCGACTTGAACGCCTGCAGCGGCTGCAACGCGTGCGTCATCGCGTGCATGGCCGAGAATAACGTCCCTGTGGTCGGGAAACTCGAAGTGTGGCGCGGTCGCGGCATGCACTGGCTCCGTATCGATCGCTACTACGTGGACCGGGCCGATCACGGCGCCACTCCCGACGATCCGCTCGTCATCCACGAGCCGGTCATGTGCGTGCACTGCGAAGAGGCACCTTGTGAGAACGTTTGCCCCGTCAACGCGACGACGCACGGTCCCGAAGGCCTGAACGAGATGGCCTACAACCGCTGCATCGGCACCCGCTATTGCGCGAACAACTGCCCGTACAAGGTGCGTAAGTTCAATTATCTCAACTGGCACAACGACTCGGTCTGGAAAGAGACCGGCGGCTTGCCGGAGACGCTTCAGATGCAGCAGAACCCAAACGTCACCGTCCGTTTCCGCGGCGTCATGGAGAAGTGCACCTACTGCGTGCAACGCATCCAGAGCGCCAAGATCAAGGCGAAGCGCGAATACCGCGACCTCAAAGACGGCGAGATAACCACCGCCTGTGAGCAGACTTGCCCGGCGGACGCGATCGTATTCGGCGACCTCAACGATCCGGCCAGCCGAGTCACTCGCGCTACCCGCACCGACCGCCGCTTCGGTTTGCTCGCGGAGCTTGGAACGCGGCCGCGGACGACCCACCTCGGCAAGGTCCGGAACCCCAACCCGGAGATGGCCTGATGGCGTACTGGGAACCCATTCGCGAGCTCGGCGAAGCGCCTCTCGTCAAACCGGGCAGTTCACTTGCCGACGTGACCCACGACATTGCGCGGGTCACCGAAACGCCCGCGCCGCGCGGGTGGTGGGCATGCTTCCTTCTCGCCGC
>JBAULD010000947.1:0-5149 GCA_049578005.1 Polyangiaceae bacterium | reverse complement strand
GGGCGGAAGGCCTTCACGCTGCCGGAAGAAGACCGCGTGTATCGCGCGGTCTACGCGCTCAGCGAGGCGATGGAAGACCGGGCCGTCGCTCCGAACGAACTCGGGCGCATCGAGACGGAGCTCGCGGCGGCGGTCGCCGGCGCTTCCGAGGCGAGCGAAGCGGCGCGGCTCTCGAGACTCTACTGGTGGACAGCCGAGTACGGCCTCGTGGGCCGAGTCGACGATTACAAGTTGTACGGGGCGGGACTTCTCTCGTCTCTCGGCGAGAGCCATTCATGCCACGCGCCGGCGGTCGCGAAGCTGCCTCTCGACGAGGGGTGCATGGACGTGCCGTACGACATCACGCGGTCGCAGCCCCAGCTCTTCGTGGCGCGTTCGTTCGAGACGCTGCACGACATCCTCGATCGAGTCTCCGGCAGGCTTGCTTTCGAAGTCGGGGGAGAGGTCGCGCTGTCGCGAGCCATTCGGAGCCGCGATCTCGCGAGCGTCCATTTCTCCTCGGGGGCGTGCGCGATCGGAGTCCTGGCCCAGGCCGGGCCGAGTCTTGCTTCGCCGGCGTGGCTCAGGTTCGAGGGAAAAGGGGCCTTCGCGTGGGACGGCCTGATACCGGACGCCGATCCCCCGAAGTGGGAAGACGACTTTTGGGTCGCGGCCGGGCGCCTCGCCAGCGGCGCGCTCGTCGAGCGCTTGAGCGATGACGATATCGGTCGTTTGCGGGACCCGTCGAGCGATCGGATTGCGTTCGATTTTGCCAGTGGGGCCCGCGTGGAGGGCAGCCTCCTCCGGACCGCTCGGCACGCGGACGGCCGGCTGATGCACGTCGATCTGGGCGACGTGCGGATCGCGCTTCCCGGGCTCCCTCCGCGCCACGTCTCTCGTCATTCGCTGGTCGCCGTGGGGGACGCAGTCTCGGCGCACGCGGGGGCGATCGATCCGGCCTTCCATCCGAGCGCGTCTCCCCCCCGGGTGAGCGTCCCGCGGCCGCGGGATCGCCCGGAGAGCGAGCGCCGGCTGACAGGCCTCTACGAGCGAGCCGAGACGGCGCATCGCGCGGGCGGCGGAGGCATCGAAGGAGAATTCGGTCGGATTCTCCGGGAGCTGGACCGCGACTATCCGGACGAATGGCTCCTCCGATGGAACCTCCTGGAGAGTCTGATCAAAGTCCGCAATGACGGGACGACCGCCAAGGCCCTGCGGGGAGCGCTCGAGCGCCTCGAAGTCGGGTTCGAACACCGTCAGCCGATTGCGTCGGGCTTGCGCTATTTGGCCGGTCTCGCGGCGTGAACGGTGCGGGCCAATCGCCTCTCGCGCGACGACCCCTCACGGACCGCAGTATTTCGCGCCGACCCCTTTGAGCCAGGCGCCAAAGTTTCCCTGGTACGCAGCCGGACTGCAGAAGGCGGCCGCTCCGGCCAGGGCTTGTGCGACGCATTCATCCGCCTGGGTGAACGCTGCGCATTCCCCCGTCTGAACTTGGGTCTCACACGAGCTCAAGGCGTCGCTCGTGCAGAGAAAGCAGCTCTCCGCCGTGCAGTCGTCGATGCATGCGCTGTTGTGGTTGCAGGCCGCGTCGACGAAAGGCGCGACGCACGTGCGGATCCCCGTTTGGGCCGGGAAGTCGAAGTCGAAAGGCTTGAGACAGGCGGCGCACGCGGTGTTCGAGCAGCCGAAGAAGCTGTCGCACGAAGCGGAACTCGCGCTCGCGCCGGCGGCGCAGTCCTGGGCTGCGGTCTCGAGGTCCCAAGCCGAGCAGGCCGTCCGAGGCGCCGGAGCGCGCTCCTGGAGCGAAGGCGGGCAGCCGGGCACCATGGCGGGACAGGACGGACCCGCGTCGCCCGTCAGGGGGACGCACTGCTGGTTGGCGGAGCACTGCTCGAAGTTGCCGAGACAGTTCTGGCAATTCACGCCGAGCGCCCCGCACGCCAGGCTGGTGACGCCTTGCTGACATTGGCGGGACGAGTCGCAGCAGCCGGCGGCGCACGTTTGCGCCGAACACGTGCCGGCATCATTTCCGATTTCACATTGTTGGAAGACGCACTGCTCGCCTCCCGCGGATTCGCATTCTTGGCAAGCGTTGCCGGAGTTTCCGCACGCCGTGTTCAGGGAGCCCGGCTGGCAGTCGCCGAGACTGTCGCAACAGCCGGCGGGGCACGTCTGCGAGTCGCAAACCGCCGCGCCGGACAGCGGCACGCAGCGCTGTCGAGTGCATAGCTCACCGTGCGCTGCACAGGACTGACACGCGCTGCCCGAAGCACCGCACTCGGCAGCGCTGAGACCGAGCTGGCATGCGCCGAGCGAATCACAGCACCCTCCCGGGCACGTCGACGGACCGCAACCGGGCCGTGTAGAGCTTCCGCCCCCGGGGGAGCAGCCGCCGCTGCCGCCGACCAGAAGTGCGCAGGCGGCAAGAGTGAATGCGAGGCTCGGGAAAGCGGCTCGGTACAAGACCCCGAATATCTCGCAGGGCTTCGGAGAGCGCTACGGGAGACGGACGGGAGCTCCTGGCGAGCGCACCGCGCGTTCGGAGTGGGACCAATTACCGCGCCCGCGCCTGCCGGCGGGACCTTCGGTCATACTCCGCGCGAATCCGTGTTGCGATCCCGGGGCCCGGCGAAGCCACGTTCACGGATTATGGGCAATGGGCATGAGCCATGCTTGACCGTGGAGACATCGGAGGTTTGGCGTCATGAAAAGAATGCTCGCTGGACTCAACTCGCTTTTCGTTTTCCTGTCTTTGAGCGGTAGCGCGCGTGCGCAGGAGCAAGTCGCGCCGCCGCAGGGCGCATCGCAGGCGGAGCTGGCGCAGTCCGGTCCAGAGCCGGAACAAGTGGCTTTCACGCCGACGGCCCGGGTTTACTCTTCTGCTGCGGGGCGGTGGGTCTACACCGTCGACCGGTGGGTCTGGGTTCCGGCGGGAGCTACGTCCGTTGCAATCGGCGGGGCTCCGTACGTCTATCTGTACACGCCGGGCTATGGCTGGGCATGGGGCGTCTCTCCTTGGGGTTGGGGTGGGTATCGCTACGGCGCCTGGGCCGGCAGGCCCTGGCGTCCGCAGATCTGGCGGGGCGCACACGCCGTTTATCCGCATTCCGGCGGACGGGGTGGGTTCGGTCACCACGGCAATCACCGCTAAAGCCGCTCGCAAAAGAAGACCGTTTCGGTCGACGAGATTGCCAAGCTGCAGAAGCTCATCGACCTCGCAGGAAGAGCTGACTCGCAGGAGCTGAAAGGTTTCAGCGCCGCGAGAGGATTTGCGCACGATCGCGTGCGTTGGCCGCGTCGCCTCTTGCGCGCCTGCGCCGTCGGCTTATTGTCGGATTCGGGCTAGAGATGCAATCGCGCTCTCGTCTGAAGCCGGCGCCCCGACGGTCCAAATGACATCCAACGCACCCCTGCTTGACGCCGTCGGGTCCGAGCTCTCGGCGCTTCTTTCGCCGATCACGCCGGCCACGTTCGTTCGCGAGTACTGGGCGAAGAAGCCTCTCTACGTGAAAGGTTTCCCGGACAAGTACAAAGGCCTCTTCAGCCGCGAAGTGTTCGTCCGGGCGCTTTCTGCGCCCGGACCGGCCCCCGAAGACTTTCTCCACGCGAGCTTCGACAAGGGAAAAGGCTCGACGGCGTCGAAGGCGGCCGACGAATGGGCGTCTTCTACATTCAAGGCAAACCCCGAAGAGGCGATGCCGCTCTTCAAGGCGGGCGCCACGCTTTGCGTCACGCTGATGGAGACGCGCGTGCCGGCCTTGGCCCCGATCGTCGGCGCGATCAAGCGTCAGCTCGGATACCCCGGAAACGTTCACTTCAACGCATACCTCTCTCCTCCGGGCGTCGGATTCAATTGGCACTTCGATGGACGGATCGCGAGCACTCTGCAGATCGAAGGGACCAAGCGGTGGCGGTTCTCCAATCGACCGGCCGTGCCCTGGCCTCGGTCGAACGGGGCCCTTCGGGCCGACGGGACCGGTCAGTACACCGACCCCCTCGTTCAGCAGCTCGAGTCCATCGGTTTCTGGCAGGCGGGGGAGGAGTATCGAGGAATTCCGTTCGACGAAAACGATACGACCGAAGTCGTGCTCGAGCCGGGCGATCTGCTGATCCTTCCGGCCGGTGTCTGGCATGACGCCTGCGCCGGCGACGGCGGTTCGCTCGCCCTCAATCTGTCGTTTTCGCCCATTTCGTACACTCTACTGGCGCGCAACCTGCTCGACGCACTTCTCACGCCCGACCCGGCCTGGCGCGCGCCGCCGCCGCTCCTTCCCCTTCCCGGAGGCGCTCCCGGGGAGGTCGACCCCAGCGGGATCGCGGAGGTCAAAGCTCAGCTCGCGGCCGCTGCCGACGCGCTCCGCGCGCTCGCCGGGGACAGCGCGGCAGTCGTCCGACTTTGGGGGTCATTCGTCCAGAACCCGAACCCCGGCTTCCCGCCGCTCCCGTCGCCGCCTGCCGCTTCATCAGGACCCGTTTTTCCGGAGAAGCGACTTCGCGTACGCGCGGACGGCAACTTTTACGTGAGGCTCGCCGACGGCGGGTCGCGCCTCTGCATCGCGGTCGGCACCGGCGGAGCCGTCGAAGTCATCGAGGAGGCAGTTCCTTTCGTGCAGCGTCTGCTGGCCGAGAAAGAGTTCACCGCCAACGACTGCCGCGCGTGGCGGGACGACGGGAATCGTTTCGACTGGAGGGACATCGAAATGATGTTGACCAAGCTCGAGAACGACGGCCTGATTGAAGAGGTCCCTGGCCGGTAAATCAGGAGCGCCGTGATTCTCGTCGAGGGTGACCGAGGCCCGCGGCGGCAATCGTGAAAGGCGGCCGGGCTTCAGAGTTCCCGACGAAGAAACTCCAACGTTCGAGCAAAAGCCTCGCGGCTCGCTTTGGCGTCGTAGCTCGGGCGTGTGTCGTTGAAGAACGCGTGTTTGGCGCCTTCGAAGACGTGCGACTCGAAGCGTTTGCCGTGCTGCGCCATCGCCGAGCTGAACTCGGCGAGCCCCGCGTTGATCCGTGTATCGAGCCCTCCATAGAGACCGAGCACGGGGCACGTGATGTTCGGGATCTGGCCCGAGGGGGGCGCGTTTCCATAGAAAATGACCGCCGCCGAGAGCTTGGGGTCGGCGCACGCAAGACGGGCGGCCAGTCCGCCGCCCAGGCAATATCCGAC
>JBAULD010000946.1:0-1796 GCA_049578005.1 Polyangiaceae bacterium | reverse complement strand
GAACATCAAGCTCGTCGACATCGAAGGCAGGCCTACCAAGAAGAACTTCGCGCGTGCGGCGGTGTATTGCGACCAAACGAGTTGCCTCTACACGGAGGCGAAGGTCCCCGGTCTCGGGCTGCCGGTGCTCTTCGTCGACGAGCAGATCTACCAGGAGGCCCCGAGCTTCCTCGTGGCCACGGTCGACAAGTTCGCGATGATGCCGTGGCGTGGCGATGCCGGCATGCTCTTCGGCCGCGCGACCCACCTGACCGATCAGCGCGCTTACGGCGTGATGCATGACGCGCCGCCGGGCGCGCGAATCGTGCCGGAGGGCCTCCCGCCGCCCGAGCTCGTCGTGCAGGACGAGCTGCACCTCATCAGCGGACCGCTCGGCACGATGGTGGGCCTCTACGAGTCGGCGGTGGACTACCTTTGCGAGCGCCCCGTCGGCGGCAAGGCGTGGCCACCGAAGGTTATCTGCTCCACCGCCACGGTGCGTCGTGCCCGCGAACAGATCCAGGCGCTGTTTGGGCGCCCGATCAACGTGTTCCCCCCGCGCGGGGTCACCGACGTCGATAACTTTTTCTCCAGGGTGCTCGTTGACCACCCCGGCCGTCTCTACGTGGGCGTCGGCGCCCCAGGGCGCGCGCTGCGTGCGGTCTCCGTGCGTAGCTATGCTGTCCTGCTCGCGGCGGCGCGCAAGCACTTCGACCCCAAGGGCCCGCCACAGCAGCCGGCCGACCCGTACATGACCTTGGTGGGCTACTTCAACAGCCTGCGCGAGCTCGGCGGCATGCGGCGTCTAGTCGAGGACGAGGTAAGCAACCGCGTCAACGACATTGAAGAGGAGAAGCGCCCGCGCCTCTACGTCGGACCCCACCCGTGGGCCTCGGACCGCAAGCTCGTGATGCCCGCCGAGCTCACTTCGCGCGAGTCGACCGAACGCGTGAAAGAGACCAAGCGGCGGCTCGCCGCCCGCCGCACGTCGACCGATCCCGAGGCGCTCGACGTCGTCCTGGCGTCCAACATGATCTCGGTCGGTCTCGACATCGACCGCCTCGGCCTCATGGTCGTAACGGGTCAACCGAAGACCACGAGCGAGTACATCCAGGCGACCAGCCGCGTCGGGCGCGCGTACCCTGGGCTCGTCGTCGCGTGCCTCAACGTGATGCGGCCGCGCGACCGCTCGCACTACGAGCGCTTCGTCGCTTACCACGAGAGCTTCTATCGCGAGGTCGAGGCGACGAGCGTGACCCCGTTCAGTGGTCAGGCCTTGGACCGAGGGCTCGTCGGGACGCTGCTGTCGATGCTTCGCCACGCGATCCCGGAGCTGGAATCGCCCACCGGCATCATGAACCTTCACGATAAGCGACCCGCGGCCGAGCAGATCCTGGCGTGGCTGGTAACGCGGGCCCGGGGGCATCGCAACTTCTACGATGCCGAGGCCGAGGAGCGGATCGCAAACTTGGTGCGCGCTCGCGGCAAGAGCTTCTTCGACGCATGGGAGCGTGTGGTCGACAAGGCTCGCGCTGGCGCAACGCGTCGCACCTACAGCGCCAACGATCGTGCCGGCAGCGAGGGCAAGCCACTCCTCTTCACGGCGGAAGACGACTTGCCGTCGGACCACGACGAGCGAGCTTTTCAGGTGCCCACCTCGATGCGCGACGTCGAGCCGAGCGCGCATGTGTGGGTTCGTTTCAAGCAACTGGACGATAGGGGCTGATGGCACAGGCGCAGAAGAAGCAGGATGCTCGCAAGGTCTCCCGCCCCGACGGCCAGATCCGTCAGAGCCAACTCGTTACGACGTTCGGACC
>JBAULD010000945.1:0-1954 GCA_049578005.1 Polyangiaceae bacterium | reverse complement strand
CCAGAAAAACAACGGAGACGACGAAAAAAGCGCGCCCTCGCTTGACCAGTAGGGGGATTCAGAGTCGAGAGCGAGCGAGGCCAGCGGCGAGCGCGCGGAGCGTACGACCCGTACGCGAGCACGCTCGACGCTGGGATCGCGGAGCTATCGGCGAAAAGCACGAGGCTTCTATGAGGGGCGGGCGGGCGGGGGCGGATGCGTTCGAACGTGGCGAACGTCTTCCCCACGGACCATGAAGATGACCTCTTCCGCGATGTTGGTCGCGTGGTCGGCGACACGCTCGAGATACTTTGCCACGTGGATGACGCGTATCGCCTCGGCCACCTGCTGCGGCTGCTGCGTCATGAATTCGGTCATCGCCGTGATGATTCGACCGTAGAGCTCGTCCACTGCGTCGTCCCGCGCAAGGACTTGCTCGGCTCGAGTGGTTTCGGCCTGTACGAACGCGTCGAGGGCGTCGCGCAGCATCTCTTGCGCTTGCTCGGCCATGGTCTTCAGCTCGCCGCGGACCGTCTCTCGTGCCGTACCGTGTTCCTCTTTGGCGCGCTCGGCGATGTTGACCGCTTCGTCGCCGATCCGCTCGAGGTCGGTGACCAGACGCAAGGCGGCCGCGAGAAAGCGCAGGTCGTACGCGACGGGCTGGCGGAGCGCCAGGATCCGCAAGATGAGCGCGTCGATGTCCATCTCGTCGCGGTCGATGTGTCTGTCGAGCTCTTCGACCTCGTCGGCGAGCTGCGCCGATCGCTCCCAGAACGACTTGAGGGCGAGCTGCAATGCGCGTTCGCACCGCGCGCCCATGGCGAGCGAATGGGCACGAAGTTCGCGCAGCTCCGACTCGAAATCGCGGCTCGTGTGCACGATATGGCTCATCGCGTGGCCTTTCGCATGCGCGTCCCTTCCGCGCCGCCCAAGCGGGCAAGACGGGACGCGACGACATTGGTCGCCGTCACCAGGACGACGAGCACCGCGGCCGTGCCGGCGCTGACGTCGGCCCGGTCCGGCGCGAGCCCCGCTGAGTTCACGTACCACAAGTGTACAGCGAGCGTTTCGCCCCCGCGGAACGGATTGATCGAATACGCGCTCGCGCGAGAGATCGTCGTGCCGGCAGTCATGATCAGCGGCGCGCTCTCGGCGAACACCCTGCCGATGGACAGCACGAGAGCGCTGAGGACGCCGGGCCACGCGTAGGGCAAGGTGACACGGACCGTCGTTTGAACCTTCGTAGCCCCGAGCGCCAAGCTCGCCTCGTCGAGCTCTCGCGGAACGGCGTGCAGGCTCTCTTCCGCGATCCCCACGACGAGCGGTAGGTTGAGGAGGGCGAGGACGAACGCGCCAGCGAAGAGGGAATATCCGGCCCTCATCTGCACGACAAAGATCAGAAATCCGAAGAGGCCGTAGACGATGCTCGGAAGCGATGCGAGCGTGTCGAGCGCCGTCCGAACGGCCGCAACGAATCGTGTCGAGCTCGCGAAGCGCGCGAGGTACACGGCCGCCCCCACCCCGACGGGCAGTGTGATCGCCGTACTCATGACGGCGAAGTAAATGGTGTTGAAGAGCTCGGGGCCGATGCCGCCTCCGGCTGTCGTCTCGCTCGGGAGCGCAACGAGGAACCGAGGAAGGTGGTCGCGAGCGAGGACCGCCCCGCCGAGCGCGAAGAGCGCGACGAGAACGAGTGCCACCCGTTCACTGGCGGCGTCCCAGCGCGCAAAGCGGGACACGACGGCCTGCGTAAGCGTCGCCACGGCCCAGCCGATCGCGCCGAAGATGCTCAGGGCCACGACGAAGCGCATCATCTCTTCGTTGTCCACGCCTGCGGTCGGCGTGGGATAGAGCGTGAACGACGCGATCTTCGCGCCGCCGCGGGCGACGAGGTAGACGAGGCAGCCTCCGTACCCCAACGCCAAGACCGATGCGCCCGCCCCCAAAAAGCGCCGTAGAGCGCTTTCCACTCCGC
>JBAULD010000944.1:0-2383 GCA_049578005.1 Polyangiaceae bacterium | reverse complement strand
GAACACCGCCATGCAACCGAACCCAGGCTCATAGTCGCCCTTGTCAGTGTGGTACGCGCCCGCCACCGTGTTGTTGACCGTAACGGTCGTGAAGGGTGTCTCTGGGATGACATACGCGGGATGCGTCTTCTGAGCCATTTCGAGCTGCGCTGCATACCGGTCCGGAATCGTATCGCGAAAGAGCCTCCCGATCTGCTGTATGAACGGCAAAGCCTGACCCCAAAGGACCGGGTTCGCCGTCACGTAAGCCGTCTCTCGACAGTAGGGGAAACGAGGATTGCGATCGAAGTACCCAACGACCGATGAACGAACCGGGGCCGCGTAATTCGTCTTGCTAATTGTCCCGTCGAGCTTCACGACTGAACGTCGAACCCCATGCTTGATCTCTTGCCGGCTGCCAAGCTTTACATCCGAATCCCCCGCATAAGCCCCACGGTTGGTAGTCGACTGTTTTCGTAGCTCCCACATGAACGGGAACGCGGCGTCGATTGCTTCCTTCGAGATGGCCTCTCGACACACCGTCAAAAGACGCTCCCCGTTGGGCTTGAAGACGCTGACGTCACCATTGGCACTGATGATCGGAATGTGCTCGTAAGCGGCCCGCTTCCCCAAGAGCTCGTGCACCGCCTTGTCGGCAAGGCTACTTCTTACTTGTAACTGCGTGCGCACGGCGCAATGCCTCGAAGACGGTATCGGTCGAAGTCTTGGTACCAAAGCGAATCGCGAGATCCTTCTGCAGTCGAACAAACTCCTCATAATCCGCCGGCTGGAAAAAAAGCTGGATCATCCGCGCCGCGCTCGTCTGTCCACTCGGTAACTCCCCAATGACCCCTTCGGTAGGGGCCTCGAGTTCGGGCTCAAAGTAACTGCTCAACTCCTGCTCGAGAATGCCAAAATCGAGCGAGCGCGTTTCGAGCTCCATCGTGGGCTCGATCCTCCGCAACGCCACCCCGAGTTTCTGCTCATCGAAGTGACCGCGCTTCTGGTCCAGCTTGATCGTGAGGGCAATGGCCTCTGCCTCGGAGATGCCATCCATGAACACCACGGGTCCTTCGACCATCCCCAGCTCGAGAGCTGCCGCGTGTCGATGCTCCCCATCGATGATGATGTTCATCACTTTGCCCTTCGGGTCCGTCCTCCACACCGTCAACGCATGACTGGCAAGCCAGCCGTCCCGTCGGAACCCGTGCTTGAGGGACTGTTTCTCGAACGGAGTCATTACGTTCGGGTTCCAGTTGTTCGGTTTGAGGGGGGCGAGAGCCGCCGTCACCACCTTGCCAACGACCAGAGCCTGCGCCGCGGGAACGACCTTGCTATCGGGCTTCTTGACTTGAGCTTTTCGCATCCTGTCCTTGTACCGCGAACCCGCGCGGATGCTCGGCGAGCAGGCAGACCGCCTGGACGGCGATCGGCCGCTCCCCCCTCGCCCTGGGCCACCGACCGCGCCACCGCATCGTCGCTCGGTGAATGGAAATCGTGTGCCCCGCCCGAATGTCCGGCACGCCCCGCTCGTCGTAGCGCATGGCGGCGCTCCTCTCCGGCACGAGCACTAGCCACGGGTCGCGGCTCCTCCTCAGCCAGAGCATCGGGGTCGCCCCCTGCTCGCGCGCTTGGGCCTGCGCCTGCAGCCACCAGCCCCACACCGGCGACGGGCGCCCCGCCTCGAACGTCTTCCGGCTCCAGCCCTCGCGCCGCTTAACCTCAACGACCCACGGGAAGAGGGCCGCCGTCGTCGTCAAGTCGCCAGAGGTCTTGAAGTCCCTCCTCGCCTCCCCGTGAGCCCAGCCGCCGCTCGAGGGAGTGCGCTTGAACGTGCATCCGGGCTCGAGCTGCCGCCACCACTCCTGCAGCAGCTTGGCGACCTCGTTCTCGGCCCGCGCCCCCTTGGCCCGGCTGCCCGCGCCGCTCACCCGCCCTGCCTCTCCAGCGCCAGCTTGTCGAACGCGGCGAGCTTCTCGAGCCTCTCCCGCTCGCTCTCTTGCACGCTCTTCCGAAGCGCCTGCCATGCCCTGAACGCGGCCAGGGTTTCGTTCGCCGCCCTCAGCTCGGCCCTCGCCTTGCGCAGGCTCTCTTGCAGGCAAAGGATCCCCGCGTTGACGCTCCCGTGCGCGGCCTTCCCGCAACCTTCGCAGGGCTTTGGCGGCAACACCCTCATGTCGTTGCTCGGATCTCCAGCCATCACGCCACCTCCACGCTCGACCCGTCCTCGCGCCCCGTCACCCGGATGGTGGCGGGGAAGCCGGAAGCCTCCGGCGAGTGCATGATGACGAACGCCTGCCGCGCGCCGAAGCGCCCCGCGAGCATCGTCGCGAACGCCCGCGAGAGCGAGCGCCGATGCGCCCGGTCGCAGTGGGCGAGCGGCTCGTCGAGCACGACCAGGTCG
>JBAULD010000943.1:0-4130 GCA_049578005.1 Polyangiaceae bacterium | reverse complement strand
GCTGCAACGCGGTCAGGAGCTCGTTTGCCGCCTCGGCCTGCCGCCGGAGCGTTGGGGCGAGCGACTCATGAATCTCGTCGAGGCGCAGCGCGCGCTCCACTCCCTCCCGGATCGTCGCCGCTCCGGCGACTCCGCCCGGCAGCCGTGCAAACGCTCCGAAAATGAGCTTGTCGTCCAGCGCCGCCACCCCCGCGTCGCTCGCCAGAAGAGCGATGCCGACCGCCTTGGCGCTCGTCCGTGGCTCGAACGAGGCAAGCGCGCGCACCTGCTCGACGCCCTTCTTTCCCTCGAGCAGCGCGCACAGCGCGGCCCCGCTTCGCGCCGTGATGAGCCGGTCCACGTCGCCCGTCACCCCCCGCTCCGCGAGGCGGCGCTCCAGCGCGGGCACCACCTTGGCCGCGCCGCCCGCCAGCTTCTGCAGCTTCGTCGCGAGCTCGACCTCGAAGCGCTTCACGTTGTCGGCGTTGAGCGCCCGGCGCGGGAGGGTGATCCCGAACGCGTGCCCCGCCAGATCGATCGCCTTCACCCACTCGGACTGCGTCGGAAGCTCCGGCTTCTCCAGCACCGCGTCGTCCGGGATCGGCGTCCCGTACGCAGGGGTGTAGGGCTTGCCGTAGAGGACGAAGGTCCGCGCCGCCCCCATCGCATAGGCCCTCACGATGAGGTCCTGCGCGTCGGGCTGGAGGCCCATCTTGCGCCCCTCGTCGATCCACCCGCGAACCTCCGCGGCGGTCGGCTGGTCGACGTTGCGTTGCCGGCGGCGCTGCTCGATGTCCTGGAGTTTGCCTTCCGTCATCCCGTGCGCCGCCCCTTCGCTCGTCTTGACGATCCCGAGCTCCCCCAGCGTCCCGCGGACTTTCTCCAGGTCGTCCTTGTCGAGCTCCAGCGGCTTGCCGTCCCGCTCGAGTAAATCCGCGAACCGCTCGAGCACGCGCTCGACCACGAGCTTCGTCAGCTTGCGCAGGTTCGGGTGGCGCGGGAAGCGCTCGCCGAGAAGCTCGGGGATGCAGGTCGTGCGCGCTGCTGCGAGCGTGCCCCCGAGAGGCGCACGGATCTTCACCTCCGGCTTCAAGGCGAGAAAATGCTGCCCGATGCTCCGCGACGGGTCGATGTTCGCCTCCGTCTCGCGCGCAAGCCCATACGCCTCGAGGAGCGCCCCGTACAGGCGAGCGCGTTTCTGGGTCCGGAGGTTCTCGAGACCCATCTCCGCGTTCGCCTGCTGCTCCGGGCGAAGGTGCTGCACCGCGACCCGCTTCGACTCCTTGCTCGCGAGCACGTGGTCCAGGATGGCGAGCTCTCCGAGGAGTTTGTTGACGGCCTCGGAGAAGAAGCTTGGGAGCATCACGAGCGTCCAGGTCCCCTCGCCCTCCTCGCGCATCTTCTCGACCACTGCGAGGTCGTCGTTCGGCCCGAAGCCGGCGTCGTCGAACGGGTAATCGAGCACCAAGCGCCAGTCGTGGTTCTCCGCGCACCGGAGCATCTCCGGCGTCGCCCGACGCACGTTGGTGAACCGGATGTGCCCCTTGCGCACCGTCCCGCGCCAGTCGTCGATCTTGTCGTCCTGGCCCCAGTCCCCAGCCGGATCGAGCCCCAGGTTCTCGAACAGGACATCGCGCACGATCTTCTGCCGAGCGCCTGGCGTGTCGGCGTCGCGCGACTGCTGCAGGATCGGCTCGAGGTCCACCCCGGCGACGTCGATGTCGACGCTCGGATCGGTCTGCGTGCCGACGTGAAGTTGCCCGAGCGTGCTCGCGTAGTGGCGCAGGCGCGACGCCGCGGTCATCGCCTCGGTTCCCGGGATCATCGCCCGGAGGGTGCCGTGGTTGAGCTGAACGAGGCGCCCCACGGTCAGTCCCTTGAGCGTGCGCGCCGCCGGCGCGAGGGCCGCCAGGAGCAGCGTCTTCACGAGCCGGTTGTCGGCGCGGCACGACCCTTCCGGACACCCCGAGCAGCCGAGCGACGCGCGATGCTCCGGGCGGAAGCGCTGGCATCGGGCGGCGGTCGTCGTGCCGTGCGTCTCCTGGATCATCGGGAGCAGCTTGTAAGCGTAGAGCTGCCGCGCTTGCTCGAAGTGCGCGCGCATGACGCCGTCGGTCGTGTCGTCGCCCCCCGCGAGCACGTCGAACAGATCCCCCACCGGAACCACCTCGCCGACGGTGAGGTCCGGGATGTACTCGACGAGGAGCTCCATCAGGAGGCGAATCGCCGTGCGATTGCGCTGGAGCGAGTTCGAGAGCGCGACGAGGGTCTCCACCACCGCGGGGCTGAACGGGTAGAGCTTCCGGAACGCGGCCGCGTCCTCGGTGCCGAGGAGCGTGGTCCACGAGCTCCCCGCTTTGGCCTGGAGGGCCTTGAACGCGTCGTCGAGCTCCTTCTTCGCCCCCTCGCTCTTCGCGTGCAGGATGCGCTCGCTCACGATGTCGGGCAGGTTGTTGTCGCCGAGCTCGACCCGCTCGAAGCGATCCTTGAACCATGCGAGCGACTCGCGCAGGCGCTGGTTCTCGGCGCCAGCGAGGTCGTCGCCGACGAGATCCGCCAGGTCCCGCTGCCGCGCGATGAAGCTCACGATCGGGATTTCGCGCGCCGAGTTTTGTGCCTCGACGAGCTTCGCGGCCTTCTGCACCTCGTTGTGCAGCCAACTCGCGTTCGACGCCCCCGAGGCGAGCCAGAGCACGAGCTCGTCCAGGAGCAGAATCACGGCGTCGTACCCGAGCGACTTGGCGTGGCGCCCGAGCGTCGCGAGGCCGCTGTCGACATCGACGAACTGGTCGCGCTGCCGCGCGAACGCCTTGAAGTGCGTGCGCGCGAGCGCGTCGAAGAGCTTCGCGCGTGCGTCGGGGTCGCTCGACGTCGACGCCTCCGCGAAGCGCTCCTGGGTCCACAAGCCGGTCGCCACGCGCTTTCCCCATCGAGCGTCGACCGCGGTGGGGTTCATCGGCGCGAAGAACTTGTCCTCCCCGAGTTGCTCGAGCAGTCCCCGCGCGTCCTCGAAGAGCGCCTCATCGGCGAAGAGAGGCGGAATCGGCGCGTCCGGCTTGTTCACCCGGACCCACCGCACGTACTCGCCGAAGATCGCCGCCTCGAGCGACTTCTGCGCCACCATGTGAAATCGAAGCTGGAGTACGTTCTTGGCCTTCAGCCATGCGTGCTTTTCGCGCAAGGCGTGGAGCTGGGGCACGCGCCAGGCGGCATCGCTGTTCTCGAGGAGCAGACTCACCATCGCCATGAAGTGCGACTTGCCGCTCCCGAAGCTCCCCTGGATGTACGCGGCGTGACTTCGCCCGCTGTCGAGCGCTGTCTTGACGAGTCCGAGCGCGCCGTCGACCGCGTCGCGGATCGCCGGCGTGACGACGTACGTCGCTGCTGTCTCCTCTGCGCGGTCGACACCCTCCGAGAGCTTGACGACGAAGTCGGTCTTGCGGACGTGCTCCGGAATGTCGAAGAGGTCCCTGACTCGCGTGGCGCGCCGGTCGTCCATGATCACTCTCGCACCATGGTACCCTGTTGCGCCCGGGGAATGGTCACTCGGTTTGGCTGCCTCGTGTCGAGCCGGCCCGTTTGGTCTGGGAAAGGTCGTCTCCGACGAGAATCCGAACGAGAACGTTCGTGTCAAACGCGACCACGACCTGCGACCCGGACAATGGCTCGGCCCATCTCTTCGACGGAGACCACCCGCTTTACGGCCGGCCTATCGACGAGGAGCTCCTCGGGCTCGCGCAGCGAGGGGATGAGGACAAGGCGGCCCTGCTCGTCGATGGTGCCTTCGACTTTGCACCCGGGCCTGAGCTTGAGCCGTTCGCGCACCTCTTTCGGGAGCACGAAATGACCGCGGCTGCTCATGGTCATCGTGAACATGGCAAAAAGGTAAGATACTCCCCCTTACTTCGCTAGGAGGGGCTTCAGTACCGCGACCGTCAGAGCGCGCAGAGCGCCCCGATTGCGTTCGCGAACGAAGCCCGGACGGCGGACGGGTTCGGACCGTGTCCCACATAGAGCTCTGCTTGCTGTTCTGTCTTGGTTCGGGGTTGGTTCGCAAAAGCGGCTTGTTCAATTGGTAGCGCGTCGTTTCTCATCGAATCCGCGTCAAGTTCACTCGGCAGAGCGGCATTTCCGATTGATAAGGCGTCGTC
>JBAULD010000942.1:0-1534 GCA_049578005.1 Polyangiaceae bacterium | reverse complement strand
GCACATGACGTTGCCGCCGGAGGCAACCAAGCAGGCGACATTCGTACCCACGGACAACGCAGTTGCGCCAGTCGATGAATCGGCCACTTGAACCGGGTTGGTCGGTCGGACGAATTCGCCCTCTCCCCAGCAAGTGACCCCGCCTCCGGACGTGATGGCGCATGCGCCGGAGGTTCCTACGGACACAGCGGTGACGCCGCTCGAGAGCCCAGCGATCGGGACGGGCGTCGCCATCGAATTCACCACGGGCCCGCTGCCCCAGCACTCGACTGCGCCGCCAGTGCCGACGGCGCACGCGCTGGCAGCCGCGCCCGCGTTGGGGGACAAGGGGCCGTAACCGACCGAAAGGGACGTCACGCCGGAGAGGTTGGGGATGACAACGGCAGTGATCGATCCGGGCGGGGCGATACCTGACGAGGCCTCTCCCCAGCACGCGACGCGGCCGTCGGACAGGACGGCGCATATCGATTTGTAGCCCGCGGCCACCGACGTGACGCCTGCGGGTAGACCCGCAAGGACCTGAGGTGCGAAGCAGTCTTGGTTGGCAGGGCATACGGCGAGTGAGCCGCTCGGGTCGTACTGAAACATGCCCAAGCAAACAAGCTGGCCGGCAACCGTGACCGCGCAGGTTGACGTGTTGCCGACTGCGACGACCGTCACTGCGCTCGGCGCGCCTGCATCGCTGACGCCAGTGGCGTTTGCGTCGCCCTCGGCCGCTTCCTGGAAGGCGGCGACGGCATCGTTCCCAGCGGCTTCCGCCTCCTGGCCGGTGCCGTCGGCCCGCGTCGTTCCGGCCTCGAGTGCGGCTCGCTCATTCCCGATGTCGGCGGCCGCTGCAGCCGCGTCCGTCGACGATGGCATGGGGCCCCCTCCGTTGGAGCCGTCGGGCATTTCGACGGGCTGCGCTCCCGTGTCGCCTGCGACTGGCGGCGTGGGCTGGCCGCTCCCCAGTCGGGCGTCGTCTGCACTGCATGCCACGCTTGCCACGAGGCAAGCCATCCACCCAATTCGGAAGCACGCCGTTCTCGGAATGTTCATTCTAGGTCTTGCGAGTCCGCTATTTGCGGTTTGCAGAACGAGGAAAATGTACCGCGCTGAGTGCAGGGCCTCTATAGTCAATTTTCTTCACCTCCAAAGGCGCGCGCGATTCGCCAACTGCGAACCCGACAGAGCGTCCGGAGTTGGCTGCTAAAGTGGGCGGCCCTGGATCGGGGGTCGCCTTGGACACCTTCGCCGAACGCGGGGGGCCGAATGCGTCTACGACGCGATCCCTTTGTGTCCGCGGCCTCTGTCGAAGACTGAGCCATTTCAGTCGCGCTTTGCCACTGGGACAACTCATGGAGTTGCAACTGCGGACATCGATGTCGGCCAGAGCCGCCGTGATCTGCCTGGCCCTCGGCTTGGTGGTCTCGGCCTGCGGGCGGGAGCAGCCTTCCGCCGAGGCATCCGCCGGCGGAACGTCCCCCCCACCGGCCGACGGCTCCGCGGCCGGACGCGCCGGAGCAGGCCTGAGCGACGGCGGTCCGGGCGACTC
>JBAULD010000941.1:0-3149 GCA_049578005.1 Polyangiaceae bacterium | reverse complement strand
GATGCCGCGTTGAGATTCACGCTCGAAGCGGTCTTGAGCGACGCGGGGTTGGTCGTGGAGGCTTGCGACGGAGGCGTGAGCGGTCTCGCCGCCTTCGAAGCCCGCGGGGCGGACACCGTGCTCACCGACCTCGCGATGCCCGGCATGGATGGGATGCAGGTGCTCGAGAGAATGCGTGCGAACGATCCGAGCGTGCCGGTGCTCATGCTGACGGCGCACGGGTCGGAGCGGGTCGCGGTAGCCGCAATGAAGGCCGGGGCCTTCGACTACATCCCGAAGCCCTTCGATCCCGACGAGCTCGTCCTCGCCGTTCGACGGGCGACCGACTGGCGCGACCTACGCTTGCAGAACGCGCGGCTCCGCACGGAAGCCGCGCTCGGCCGCACGATTATCGCCGAAAGCCCTGCGATGAAGCGGGTGATGGATGTGGTCGCGAGGGTGGCGCCGAAGGACGTGACCGTCCTTCTGACCGGCGAGAGTGGCTCCGGCAAAGACGTTCTCGCGATGGTGCTTCACGCGCACTCGCGCCGGTCCGACAAGCCGCTCGTGCGCTTCAATGCAGCGGCCATCCCGAGCGAGCTCGCCGAGGCGGAGCTCTTCGGACATACGAAAGGTGCCTTCACCGGAGCGCAAGCGGCGCGCCTCGGCTACTTTCAACAGGCCCACAAGGGAACGCTGTTCATCGACGAGATCGGCGAACTTCCGCTCGGCATGCAGGCGAAGGTGCTGAGGGTCATTCAATCGGGCGAAGTGCAGCAAGTCGGCGGTCGCCCGGAAATCGTCGACGTTCGCCTCATTGCCGCCACCAACCGAGATCTCACCGCCGAAGTGAAGGCGGGTCGCTTTCGCGAGGACCTCTTTTACCGACTCAACGTCGTTCCCATTCGCGTTCCTCCACTGCGCGAGCGCCCCGAGGACGTCGAGCCGCTCGTGCGTACCTTCGTTTTTCGCTACGCCGACCGGTATGGCATGAGCGGCGTCGAGGTCGAGCCGTCCCTGGTCGAGGCGCTGCGAGTCCACCCATGGCCCGGCAACGTCCGCGAACTCGAGAACTCCGTGGCGCGGCTGCTCGCTCTCGCCCCAGACGAAAAAATAACGTTGGCGCTTTGGCGATCGATTGCCGATGGCCCTGCGGCCTCGTCGGTTGCGCCGCTCGCCACGGGCGATCCGGGGCCAGGCCATCCTCTTCGCGCCCGCGTCGAAGCTTTCGAACGAACCCTCATCGCAGAGGCTTTCGACGTGGCGGCGCGCAACCAGAGCGAGACGGCGCGCAGGCTCGGTGTCTCGCGGCCCGCACTCATCGAGAAGCTTCACAAGTACGGCTTGATCGGCCGATGACGGTCCGCTTCGTCCTCGTCGCGGTCGCCGCGTGGGCGATTGTGGCGTGTTCTCGATCGGACGGATCGCAAGCTGCCGGTCTCTATGCAGCCGGGGCGCGTCGCGTCGTGTCGCTCGCTCCCTCCACGACCGAGGCTCTCTTCGCCATTGGCGCAGGGGATCGGGTGGTTGGCCGCTCGCGCTTCTGCGATTTTCCGCCCGAGGCGAAGGCGCTCCCAATCGTGGGCGACGTCGAGCCGGATATCGAAGCCATTCTCGAGCTCCGGCCGGACCTCGTCGTCGGGGTCGACGGCCTGACCTCCGCCCGCACGGCCGACAGACTGAAGGCCCGAGGCATTCCCTCGTGGTTCTCCGACCCGAACTCGCTGACGGCCATCGGGGGACTTCTTCGGGATCTGGGCGAACGCACGGGGCACGCGAAGGACGCCGACCGCCTCGCCCAAGCGCTCACCGCGCGCGAGCTGGCGATCGAGCGTGCCGTGGCCGGCGCGCCCAAGCCGCGCGTGCTCTTCGTGGTTTCGGTTGCCCCCATCATTGCCGCCGGTCCCGACAGCTTTGCGGACGAGCTGATCCAAGATGCGGGCGGCGAGAACGTCGTTTCCGACGGCGGCGCCTGGCCGGCAATCGGGTTCGAACGGATTCTCGACATGGATCCGGACGTCATTCTCGATGCGAGCATGGGCATCGAGGGTACGCCTCGAATATCGGGCGATGCCCCGGGGTGGACTGGCCTGCGGGCGGTCCGGGATGGGCACGTCGTGCCCGTTCACGACGAGCGTATCCTTCGAGCCGGGCCGCGCATTGCGGAGGGCCTGGCCGTGCTGGCGCGGACTCTTCACCCTGACACGGCGATTCCGTGACGAACGTCGGTCGCGAGAGAGCGTGAGCAAGGTTCGGCTCGACCAGCTGCTCGTGGCTCGCGGACTCGCCGAATCGCGCGCCCGCGCACAAGCAGTCGTTCTTTCAGGGGAAGTGTTCGTCGCGGGCTCTCGCGTCGACAAGGCCGGAGCACTTGTCGCCGAGGACGCCGATGTCGTCGTGCGCGTCGCCGATCACCCGTTCGTATCGAGAGGGGGCGCGAAGCTTGCGGGCGCGCTCGATGCCTTTCGACTCGACGTCAGCGGTTTGCGATGCCTCGACGTCGGGGCGTCGACCGGAGGTTTCACGGATTGCTTGCTTCAGCGCGGCGCCGTCGCGGTGGTCGCGGTCGATGTCGGCTATGGCCAGCTCGCCCACAAGCTCAGGACCGATCCGCGCGTGGTCGTCATGGAGCGCACGAACGCTCGATCACTCGGCGAAGCGGAAATCGGAGGCACCGTGGACCTGACGGTCGTCGACGCTTCGTTCATCGGTCTCGCGAAGCTCATGCCGGCCATGGCTCGGTGCACGCGCCAAGGGGGGGACCTCGTGGCCCTCGTCAAACCGCAGTTCGAAGTAGGAAGGCAGCACGCGGCGCGTGGCAAGGGGGTCGTGCGCGACGAGTCACTGCGCCAGGAGACAATTGCAGGCGTGACCGACGCAATCGGTGCCGAAGGGTTCCTGGTCGTGTCGCAATGCGACAGCGTACTCGCCGGCCCGAAGGGAAATCGGGAAGCGTTCGTCCACGCGAAGCGTTCGGCCCATCCGGAGAAGTGAGTCGCGCAGTCTCGACAGCCGCTATAGTGCCCGCCTCTCGCGCATGAAAGCACCGCGGCTCGGCGCCATCTTTCTCACGGTCTTCATCGATCTGCTCGGCTTCGGGCTGGTCCTTCCATTTCTGGCCAAGGAGGCGCGCGACACCTTCGGTGTGAGCGAGTTCACCGGCACGCTGC
>JBAULD010000940.1:0-5668 GCA_049578005.1 Polyangiaceae bacterium | reverse complement strand
CCGGTCGTCTGATCGATCGAGAAGAGCGCAATGTTATTTTCCCCGGCGCCCGCGAAGACCTGGACGGGCGCTGCCGAATCGGCGGCGCCGGCGTCCTGACCACCGCCCGCGGCGTCCTGCGAGCTTGCGGCATCGTGCGCGGTTCCGTCCAGCGCGCTCGTTGCATCTCCCTCGGCGTCCTTTGGCCCGGCGGCATCTTGGGCAGCCGCACCGGCATCAAGGGGCGGTCCCGGGTCTGGCTCCGTCATGTTGTTGCGATTTGTGATCCACAGATATTGGCCAGATGGGTCGACCTTGATGGCGCCGGCGCGCTGTCCGTTGACGGCCTCCGTATTGTCCGTAACCATCGAGTCCGCAGGGTTGGCGACGCTCGTCACGTTGTACTTCTCAGTGAGTGTCCCATTCTCGAACGTGTACATGATGAGGCGATTGCCGCGCTCGGCTGACAGGTAGACCCAGGGCTGGGTCGGGTGGAAATCGAGGTGTCGCGGACCGACGCCGGCAGTAAAGGTGATGTTCTGCACCGGTGTGAGAGTGCCGTCCGAAAACGAAAATACGAGGAGGTGTCCGAATGCTTCGGGCGTCGTCGTCGGACCAGCGTCGGTCATCACCGTGGCTGGGTCGTTGCCTCGGTCGCAAATGGTGACGAACTTCCCGCTAGGGTCCACCCGGACCTGGTGAAGGTAGGCGCCGACGTTGGTGTCGCCACCGTCCGCCTGCGGGATGAGCGATCCGATCGTGCTGTCGCTTGCAATGTCGAACACGGAGTAAGTTTTCGTCACGTTGTGCACGGACAAGAGATACTTGTCGTCGGGAGACAACGTGAGGTTGATGACCCGGCCGTTGGGCGAGAGAAGCGGGCTGCCCAGCGCGGCCAGTGCCCCCGAGGCTTGGTCAACCGTGTAGGCGTAATAATAGTTGTCGGAACCGGTAGTCGCTCCGATGTAAAGATGTTGGAAGCTCGAGTCGAACCACCCGTATTGGGGAATTTGGGGCACCGAGAGGGGGGGGCGAGGTGTGAGCGTGCCGTCTGTCACGCTGAGATCGAAGACGCCGAGGGATGGCCCGGAGTTCGCGTAGAGCACGACTTTGCCGCCGCCGTCCGTCGCGTCACCGCCCGCGTCCGGCGCGGCGCTCTCCGGCGCACCTGCCTCTGGCGCAGGTCCAGCTTCCGGCGTGATCAAAGAGGCGTCGCCACCGTCAGCCCCTTTCGCGTTCGAGGTTGCGTTGGTGCTGGAGGAGCAGCCCGCGCCGAGCGACGTTGTCCCGACGATCGCGAGCACAGTGCGAACATTTTTCATGTTGGCCGCTCTTTCGAGGAGTTGCCGATCAATGTCAATAGTCGTTTTGGCGCTGCCGTCCGACGAAGAGGGCACAATCGGGCGGCCTACACGGACGAGGAAGGCGTGACGACGGGGAGGCACAAGTGTGACCTATACTTGACTGGTCAACCAATCGTGCATAGTCTTGCTGCATGGCCGCTCTCGAGGAATTTCTGGGAATCCGGCGCGTGGTCGCCCTGTGGGAGAATCGCGCCGACACTGAGCTCGGCGGAGTGCACGGGCTGGGCTTGTCGGACTTCGCGGCGCTCTATTATCTGGCCGAGGCCCCGGGCAGCAGGCTCCGCCGAGTGGACCTCGCGAGGCGCCTGGCCCTAACCCCGTCGGGGGTGACACGCATGCTTGGACCACTCGAGCGACGCGGTATCGTCGCACGTCAAGCCGACGGCAACGACGCGCGTGCCACGTACGCGGTCCTCACGACGAGCGGCAGGGCCCTTGTGAAAGACGCCACCGCCACGGTTACCGCCATCGCGGAGTCTATCCTCGGTAGCGTGGGCGACCGAGGGCGGGCCGCGTTCGCCAAGCTCGGAACTCCGTGACTTCTGCGCGCCGTTTACCGTCGGTTGGGACCAACTCGGCCCCACTCGGCTCAGTTTCGCTCTCCGTACGAGAGATCGGCGCGCGGACGATCGCGGGGCACCGAGCACGAAAGATCGATTGTCTCGTAGGAAGGCACCCCGTCGACGCCAATGGACAGCTGGGCCAGGTCCGATTGTCCAAACTCTCTGCTGCACATGGCAACCGTGCCAACGACCGCTCCGTCCTCGTGAATGCACTTGATCTTGACGAGGTCCTGGCGATCCATCGTGGTTCGCTTGTAACTGCACTGCCACGGGGGGCGTACGGCGATGACCCCCTCTTTCGCAGGCAGCGTTGATCGCGCGTCCTGGCTTCCAGGGAGGTAGAGAACGTGGAGCGCCCACTGCACCTCGGGCGCGGCCGACGAAGCGCCCGGCGGTACGAGACTCTCGGCTGGCGCAGACTCGGTGGTCATGCACAAGCTCGCGAACAAGACCGCGCTTACGAACGTTCGTCCCATGGCGATCCTCGCCTCCAAGCGGGTAGAATACTCTGCTATGGAAGGAACGCACGTGACAACTCCGCGTCGTCGAAACGCCTGAACTCGATTCGTGGCGCCTTGTCTTCGTCACATTTTCGAAATGTACCGCTGCCCGCGCCTGCCTAGCGCGGCGCGGCCCCGAACGTTCCCCGACCAACCTCGGCCACGAGTCGATTGCCCATGGCGTCCGTTGTCGTCAGAGGCGCCGTCGGCAATAGGACCACCGCAGTCAGGACCACGTCGAGAGCGGCGTCTTGCGCGAACATCGCGGCGATGGCCGCGTGGGGTATCGCCACCGAAGCTGCGGCTGCAAACACGCATCGCACGATTCCGACGCTCGAGTAGGGCCACCCGAGGTTTGCCGTCGAAGCTTGTTCCGCCGTGAGGTTCACTGCGATGCGCCCCGTCGCGCACGAGTTGGAGCAAGCCACGTGGAGAATCGTATCCACGCTCGAACTGTAGTGAACGGCGTTCAGGTCTTCCGCGGTCGTCGCGGTTCCGATGGGTGATCCGCTGACTGCGCGCGCGCCGAAATCGGCGGCCCCGGGTGAGGCGAACGTGATGGGCCCCGGCCCGAGCGGGTCGGTATCAGCGAAGAATGCGCCCGATACCGGCGTTTCCGTGGGGTAGGTACATTGGTAATATCCTCCCGTGCGCGCGCAAATGATCGGCTGCGCGGCCGGCCCGCCGGCTAGCAGCGTGCCGCCCGCGAATCCGCTCATCCTCAGCCAACCCGCGTCGGCATCGGCGGGTGCGGGCTTCGTCGTTGCATCGTAATGGTCTGCGGTGCAGCCTATGCCGGCCTGGCGGTCGTCGTAGTCGTCGGGCACGGCCACGTGAAACGACGCTGCGGCGTCGAGCTGGGTGACTGCCGACGGCCCGCTGTCGGTAGCGATGCTTCCGGCCAATTCGAAGAGCCGCATGGCGCCGAGGACCTGGTTGCCGACAGCGCTGTCGCAAGCTCCTCCCGATTCGCACGATCCGTCGTCATCCGCGACGGCGACCTCGGTGTTCGCGTCGGATGCTGCGGGGCCGACGGAACTGTCGGAAACGGGGGCCCTGGCCTCTGCTTCGCCGGCGTCGGCTCCTGCGTTGGAGCTCCTGCTTGAGCAGGCCACTACGAAGACGAGGGTCGACCACGGAATAAGCACCTTCATTTTCGGGCACACAAGCTCAAGCAAGAATGGAGCCCGGGCGCGTCCGCCCGGCGGTGCGAATCCAGACCGGCACGCGTCTTTTCCATTCTTCACGCGCGGACCGGTGAGACCGTCGGACTGTGCGAGTCGCCTCGCGCATATGTTCCAGCGGCGCGCAAATATCGCGCGGTGCTTTCCCCGGTGTAGACTCCGTGCGTGTGGCGCTTGAGCGCAGCAATCGTCGTGGGCACGTCACTCACCGCGGGCCTCTCCGGGTGCGACGGCGCCAGTCCCTGCGGATGCCTATGCGCTCCGCAGCCCGACGGTTCAATCGTTGCACCTTGTTCGGCTATCGGCCCACCGGTGGACCTCGACGGTGGCGACGATTTGCCACCTCTCGCCGAATAGGCGAGAGGCCGTCTATTCCTCGGTCGTGTTCGCGCCCCCTGGCGGGGGTGGGTTCGCCTCTCGCTCGAGATACCTAAATATGGTGCGTGGATCGACACCGAGGTCGCGCGCGGTCTTCGTTCGATTGCCGTTGTTGCGTTCGAGCACTTCGAGCACGTACTTGCGCTGGAACTCCTCTTTGGCTTTCTCGAGCGGAAGGATCGCGCTTTCTGCTTCCTCGCCGAGATCCAGGTCTTCCGGCGACAAGAGCGATTTCTCACATAGCACCAGCGCCTTTTTGAGTCGGTTCTCGAGCTGGCGAATGTTCCCCGGCCACGGGCTTCTCTTGATCGCCGCGAGTGCCTGCGGGGTGAAACCCTGTACTTGGCTCGCGAGCTCCTCGGCGTGCTTGGAGAGCAGCGCCTTGGCGAGGATAATCACGTCGTCGCCTCGTTCGCGTAGAGGCGGGAGGTAAATATTGACGACGTTGAGTCGGTAGTAGAGGTCTTCGCGGAACCGACCGTTGCGAATTTCCTCCTCGAGGACACGGTTGGTTGCGGCCACGACTCGGATGTCCACTTTCTCCGGCTTGCTGTCGCCCACACGAAAGACGACCCGCTCTTGCAACGCGCGAAGGAGCTTCACCTGGAGATTCGGCGGAAGTTCGCCGATCTCGTCGAGAAAGAGCGTGCCGCCTCCCGCCGCTTGAAACTTGCCCGCCCTCGACGCGACCGCTCCGGTGAACGCGCCTTTGACGTGCCCAAAGAGCTCGCTCTCGATCAGGTTCTCGGGAATCGCGCCGCAATTGATGACCACAAAGGGTCCGCTGGCCCGGTTGCTTCGTCGATGGATCTCTCTCGCGATGAGCTCTTTTCCTGTCCCGGTCTCGCCCGTGATGAGAACGGAAATGTCGGTCGTCGCAACCTTTTGGAGCTTTCGAAACACCTCCATCATCGATGGGCAGGATCCGATGATTTCGCCGAAGCGCTTGTCCTTCAGCTCGGCGACGAGCTTTTCCCGGTCGGCGCGAAGCGCGTGGAGCAGCATTGCGTTCTCGAGAATGAGACTCGCCTGCGAGGCGAATATGGAGAGCACGTCGAGCTGGTTCTTGTCGAACAATCCCTTGACTCGATCGTTGCCCACGTAGAGGACGCCTTGCACGTGTCCTTGCGACACAAGCGGAGCGCACATCACGCTCGAGAGCCGGAGCGCAAGTACGCTCTCGCTCGTTTTGAACTGAGAGTCGGTCAGTGCGTCGCTGACGATGACGGGCCGTCCCGTCTCAATCACTTTGCGAACGATGCTGTCGCTGATGGTCCCGCTGGCGTCGGCGATCGCTTCGCGCCTGACGTTGCGCGCGGCGCGGATGGTGCCCCCCCTGCTCGACGAGTCCCGCTTGTCGGGAGCCGGCCCGGCGGCGGGCTCCTTCGAAAAGGCGTCGTCATCGAGGAGGATCAACCCCTTTTCGGCGCCGGTCGCTTCGATCACGGCATCGAGCATCGCCTCGAGGAGTCTGTCGATGTCCTTCATCGTCATCAGCTTTTCGCTGAATTCGTAAAGCTTTCGCAAACCGGAGAGCTGCTGCTGCGTGACATGAAGCTGCGTCTCGCTGATCGCGGGCAGGAGCCCTCCCGCCCCCGGTTCCGCGTCTCGTCCGGCTGGAGCTGCGGTATCCGAGAAGCGAGCGATCTTCTGAGGTTCGTCGAAGATGCTGAACGAGAGTTCGACGTTCGAGAGCGTGA
>JBAULD010000939.1:0-9041 GCA_049578005.1 Polyangiaceae bacterium | reverse complement strand
CAAGGCCTCGCCCCACGTGGCGGCGAAGAAAGCGACCCGTGCCGTTGCCTCGGGCCGCGCGGCCAAGACCGTCCTCCACCGCGAGGACCGTCCCGGACACTTGGATCCGCGTTACGTCGCGAAACTTCGCGAACAGAGCGGGGAGCCGGAGCGCGGTCCGCGCGCGTTCATCGAATCGCCGCGGAGCCCGGGGGACGACCTCGCCGAGGAGCTCGGCGAAGAAGCCGTCGAGAGGGCGACATCGGGCGAGGACGAGGAGGAAGCGCTCGAAGAAGTCGTCCCCGAAGAGCAGGGGGGACCGTTCGTCGAGACCAACGCCGCACAGGAATTTGCTCACGGCATCGACGCGTCGAACCCGAAAGGGGCCAAGCGCGAGCCTTTTCCGCGAACGTAGCGAGCGCCGTCCTGGGGATCGAAGTGCTCGATCGCGATGCAATTGCCGGCCGGTACGCACGGGTTCGTGCGCGGACGGCCGCCCTCGCCGAACCGCTCTCGGCAGAAGACGCGATGGTCCAATCGATGCCGGACGCGAGCCCGGCCAAATGGCATCTGGCGCACACGACCTGGTTCTTCGAAGAGTTCGTGCTGGCCCCTTCCGACCCGTCGCACCGTTGGGACGACGAACGCTGGCGCGTCCTCTTCAACTCCTATTACGAGGGCGTCGGTCCGCAGCACACGAGGTCCGCGCGCGGGCTCTTGTCGCGACCTTCGCTCGCGGAGGTGCGCGCGTGGAGGCGCTCGGTCGACGACCGGATGGCCGGGATGCTGCCGCACGCCGACGAAGCCGCGCTGGCGGTCACGCTCCTCGGCACCCACCACGAGGAGCAGCATCAGGAGCTTCTCCTGACCGACGCGAAGCACGCCCTCTTTAGCAATCCGCTTCACCCGTCGTACGCGAGCGACGCGCCCCCCGCGTCCGCGATCGAGGCGGCTGCGTCTTGGACTTCCTTCGACGAAGCCATGGTCGAGATCGGAGCGGACGGTGTCGCGTTTGCGTTCGACAACGAGACTCCCCGCCACCGGGTGCTCGTCGAAACCTTCTCGCTGGCCTCGCGGCCCGTGACGAACGCGGAGTACGCCGCATTCATCGCGGACGGAGGCTACGCGCAGGCAGGCCTCTGGCTTTCGGACGGATGGGCCGCCGTGCAATCGGGCCGCTGGCGCGCCCCGTTGTACTGGGAAACGGACGACGGGAGCCCCCAGCCGCGGCGCGTCTTCGGTCTGCGCGGCTGGCAACCGATGGAGCCCGAGGCACCGGTCTGCCACGTGAGTTTTTACGAGGCGGACGCGTACGCGCGCTGGACGGGCGCGCGCCTTCCGACGGAGAACGAATGGGAGGCCGCGGCGCAGCGTCATGCGGTCGAGGGAAACTTCGTCGAGAGCGGGCGGCTGTCGCCCGCGCCCGCGATGGGTCCAGGCCTGACGCAGCTCTTCGGCGACGTCTGGGAGTGGACCGCGAGCGCCTATCGGCCCTATCCGCGCTTTCGTCCGCTCGGCGGGCTGCTCGCCGAGTACAACGGCAAGTTCATGAGCGGCCAAATGGTCCTGCGGGGGGGCTCGTGCCTCTCGCCGCGCGATCACCTTCGTGCCACGTATCGCAACTTCTTTCCTCCGGCTGCCCGCTGGCAGATGAGCGGGTTCCGCCTGGCGCGGGACGCTTAGCCTCGCGCGATCACGGAGAGAGAAACGCGAGGGGCGCAGGGGGACGCCAGGGTCAGAGGCGAGGTCGACCCTGACCGAGAAGTCGCGCCTGGGTCCGTGCTGGAAAGTGCTATCCGTCTGCCATTCGGAGGAATCGCATGGACGTAACGCACTTGGGACGCAGCGGGCTGAAGGTGAGTCGCATCTGCCTCGGCACGATGAACTTCGGTCCTGAAACCGAAGAAGCGGACGCGCACCGGATCATGGACCGGGCGATCGACGCGGGGATCAACTTCTTCGACACGGCGAACGTCTACGGATGGGGGGAAAACAAGGGGCGCACGGAATCGATCATCGGCCGCTGGCTCGCCAATGGCGGCCGCCGCGATCGCGTGGTTCTGGCCACGAAGGTCTACGGCCCCATGTACGACGGACCCAACGGCGGCCGGTTGAGCGCGTACAGCATTCGTCGCGCGTGCGAGGACAGCCTGCGGCGCCTTCAAACCGATCGCATCGACCTCTACCAGATGCACCACATCGACCGCGAGACTCCTTGGGAGGAGGTCTGGCAGGCGATGGAGCTCCTCGTCGCTCAGGGAAAAATCATTTACGCGGGGAGCAGCAACTTCGCCGCATGGAACATCGTTCAGGCCAACGAGGCCGCGGCGCGTCGCTCATTTTTGGGCCTCGTGTCCGAGCAGAGCCTTTATCATCTCGGCGCCCGGACGATCGAGCTCGAAGTCGTTCCTGCGTGCCGCGCGTACGGCGTCGGGATCATTCCCTGGTCACCGCTGGGCGGCGGCCTCCTCGGCGGCGCGCTGAAGAAGGCTGCGTCGGGCCGGCGGGCGAGCGAACGCCTTCAGAAGGAAGTCGAGAGGAACCGCGCGAAGCTCGAAGCGTACGAAAAACTGTGCGGCGAGATTGGCGAGAAGCCGGCCAACGTAGCTGTTGCATGGCTTCTCGGGCGGCCCGGCGTGACCGCCCCGATCGTCGGCCCTCGCACGCTCGAGCAACTCGAAGACGCGCTCAGCGCCGAGCGGCTCAAGCTCTCGAGCGAAGTGACGAGCAAACTCGAATCGATATGGCCTGGTCCCGGCGGTCAGGCCCCCGAAGCGTACGCCTGGTGAGGGGCGCTCGCGCACGGGCCCCTACGAGGGAGAAGCGCGGGCGACTGGAGAACAGGGGTCGTGGCCTCGGTTCCCCGCGCCCGTGCCGGTCGCTCCGTCATTGCCCCAGAGTTGCCTGGATGCGCTGCGCTTCTTGGAGGTGCCGATCCACCTTGGTGCGCACATTCTGCAGCTCCGACTTCAGGTCGGAGCTCTTCACGTCGGGAATGATCCGATCGATGAGCTCGAGTGCATTGTTCAAGTGCCGGACCTGCGAGTCCATGAAGCTACGATCGAAGTCTCGGCCGTGCATGCTCTGGAGCGTCGAGATGTCGCTCTGGGTGTCGGACTTCAATTGATTGCTGAGCGCGCTGTCGGTCGGGGTCAGCTGGAGCCGCGTGAAGAGTGCGCTCTCCTTGTTCTGTACCGTGCGGTGCGAGGTGACCATCTCTCGTGCGAAGCGCTTGACGTCGGTCGAGCCTTTGTTCTGGCCGAGGAGCGCCTCTTGGATCCTTCCCTGATTGATCGTCTGAAGTACGCCCGCGAACTGGGCGTCGCTCAGACTCGAGACGTCCATCGATCCGCCGCCCATCGTGTTGGTCGCGCCCGTCGAGCCGGCCGTGCCCGAGGTGCCGTACTGAGACCCCCCGCTACCGTAGGTACTCCCCGATTCTCCTCCCGACTGGCCGTTCGATCCTCCCATCGTGCTCCGCGGCGCGCTGCCGGAATTATCCATGGATTCGGACGTGGAAGCGCCGGTGCCGGTTCCTTGTGAGCCGGAAGATTCGCCTCCTCCCGTCGAAGGCCCGCCTTGGGACGAGCCCGTCGCGCCCGTTTCGCCCTGACCGGGCTGCCCCATGGACGCACCGTATTGTTCCGCGGGGGGCGATGCAGTCTGCGCGGATTTCGGCGCGTTCGCCTGCGATGATTGGTTCGTGCTGCCGCAAGCCGCGAACGTGAGGATGGATGCGACCGCCGCCAGCTTGGACAGCGAACTGTTGGGATGATTCATTCAGGACCTCCTGTCGCGGCGGGCGTCGTGCAATCGCGATACCTCGCCCGTTGCGCGGGCGGAGAAAGAGCAAACAAGGTCCGGATGAACTCTGGTGACACGGCGGGGCAAAGTCCACCGTGGCACGGCCGCAGTTCTGCTAAAAAGCGCGCGCGATGCGTTCGCTTCCCTTCGCAGCTTGGACATGGGTCGCCCTCGTGCTCGGGACGACGGCCTGCCAAACTCATGACGAGACCTCTCCTGCGGCCGTCCGCCCCGCCCCGGTCGAACACGCCGCCGACCGGCACGTGCGGGTGGTCTACGGGGCCGCGGTCGGAGACCTGCCGGCGGCCGTGCGCGACGAGATGGCGAGGGCGACCGCGGAAAGACGCCGCGTCGTCGTCTACATCGGAGCCGAGTGGTGCGAGCCGTGCAGCAAGTTTCTTCGGGCCGCCGAGAACGGCGAGCTCGACTCGGCCTTCGGGGACGTCACGCTCTTGCGTTTCGATTCGGAACGCGACCGCGAACGCTTGCAGTCCGCCGGGTATACGTCGCGCTACATACCGCTCTTCGTCTTGCCCACCCTCGACGGCACCTCTTCGGGGAAGCAAATCGAAGGGGGCATCAAAGGGAACGGGGCGGTCGAAGAGATTGCTTCTCGCCTGAGGGAATTACTCGATAGCTGAGCGCTTGTCCGCCCGGAGGGCGAAGTTCGATCGAAGGAGGGCGGTGGCGCCGGTCCACGCGATCAATCCCGCGGCGATCACCACGACGTCGCCGCCGCGGCTGGTGCCGTTCGCTGCCGCACCGAACGACGCGAGCGCGACGAATGCCGCGTTGTTGCAAACGTGCGCGGCGATCGACGCGCGGACTCCTCCGAGTCGCTCGCTCACCCACCCGAGGAAGACTCCGGCGACGAACGCGACGAATCCCTGGACGAGATCGAAATGCATCAGCCCAAAGCCGAATGCGGTGAGGAAGATCGAAGGCCAACGTCCGAGACGCGCGGTCAGTCCGGTCTGCACGAGGCCGCGAAAGAACGTCTCCTCGGCTGCGCCCGGGGCGATCGCAATCGTTGCGATCGCGACGGCGATGCCGCCCGGAGAAAGCTCCTCGAGCGCGCGGGCAATGGCGCCCATCGTGCCCCGTCCACCCCAACCCACGAGATCGTTGACTCCGCCGCAGGCGAGACTGAGGCCGACCATACCGATGACTCCCGCGACGATCCCCATCGCGCTCGCTCGGGTACTTCCCAGCCGCAAGCGCGCGCGGACTTCGCGCGTTTCCAGCCTCGCCGCCGCGAAGGCGACGGTCGCGAGGACTCCGGCCGAAACGAGCGCCGCGGTCATGATACCGGGAGCGGAGACCGCAAACTGCACGGCATCGTCGGGGATTCGACCAGGCTTGCTGCGGGAGCGGACAGCGGCCACGCCGAGGACGACTACGCTCGTCGCGAGGACCACGACAGAGACCGCGACTGCGTACGCGACAGCGAGCCGCCATAGCGCGACGGGGGCAGGACGGCGGTCGGGTTGCAGGGGGCCCTTCAGGAGTCTCGCGGAACGTCGGCGGAGAATTCGCGGAGGCGAATGCCGTTGCCCGCCGACTCGAACCATGGAGAGGTCGCGCCGCATTGCGTGCAGACGAAGCGGTAGGCGCCGGCCGACGAGTCCACGGCGAGCGCCAAGTGACATCCGTCGATCGGGCAGGGGACGACGGCCCCGGTGCGAAAGCGATCCCAGGCCGCGCGCAGCTCTTTCGTCGCGCCGAGTGGCGTCCGCGGACCGTGGGGAGGCGCAGCGTCACCCATGAGATCCATCTCTTACCGTCGATGCATGCGAGCTACCACTGCTGGTGCGCTCGGCACGGACGGTTTTACGTCTTCACGTTGCGCCGCGAGAGCCACTGGTTCGCGGCCTGTGCGACGGCACCTGTGACGTTCTTGCTCCGGGCGATCGCCTTGAGTTCGTGTTCTCGCAAATGCGGAATGAGCTTGGCGGCGAACGCAAATGGCGTCCGCGGGTTCTGCGTGAGGTTCAACTTGATCTGGTGCGAACGCGTCCACTCGCGATCGAGCGCGATGATGCGCAGGACGTCTTCGGACACGTTGCGGCTGGCGCTGATGCGCACGACCTCGCTCTCTTGAATGCTCGGGCTCCGGACCGCGGCCTGAGCAACCAGGCGGTTCGAATCGCGGACCAAAAGGAGGCGCTCGGCAGCCGTCCCCAGCATCGCGCGCCGAATTTTTTGCGATACGGTCATCGTCCCGAGTCGGGCGTGGAGCGGAAGGAACTTTTCGTCCACGACCTCCTCGCCACTCTCGTCGTCGATGCGATGTGTGTCCTCGACCGCGGCGTCGACCGGCGCCAGAGAGGCCGCTTCGTCGGTTTCTTTGAACAGCACGTCGTCGGGTGTCGGCTCGCGGGACGCCTCGGCGATGAGCTCCTGGCCGATGGCCGCCGCCGCTTCCTTGTAAGCCGGAATCCCCTTGAGCTCCACCTTGTTTCGCACCGCGAGCTCGAGGACCCGGTCCGCGGTCGACATGCGCGTGGCCTTGTTCATGTACAGCTTTTCGATGATGGCCGGGTTGGCGAGAAGCCTCTCTTCGTTGGTCGCCACGAGCTCGGCCACTTCTTCGCTCGCCAGGGCGGCGACCTGGGCGACGGCGCCGGGCGGAAGGCGCGGGTGCACGAGGACCTTTTCCATGATTGCCGCGTTGGCCGCGTATTGCGTCGCGATGAGCGCGAGCACGCCGGGCGGCAGATCGCCCGCGAGCGCGCCGTTCAGCACGGGCGCGGGAAGTTTGCCGAGCGTCGCGGAGGCAATCGCGGCGATCGCGGGGTCGGTCGATTCCGACAGCAGCGCGACCACGGTGAGCGCGTCGCCGGGCTTGAGGCCCGGCGCGAAGCCCTTCGCAGCCATCTGTCTCATCGGCGCGGGCGCGGACGCGTCGAGGATCTTGCGCGCGGCGGGCGCAATGGCGTCGAGGTCGACCGGCGGCTCCACTACGCCGGTAGCTATCAGGGCTGCGAGCCTGCGCAAGCCGTTGCAACCCGCCGCGCGCCGCGTGTCGTGGCTGCGAAGCTGACGTACTGGCAGGGGGCATGGCGCCACCCGCGCCCACCTTCTCACCCGGTCCGTCCGAATTGCCGTTCGTCGCGTGCGGCGCTCTCTATACTGCCACGATTCCTGAGCGCGGCCGCTTGACACTCCATGTCAGGCCCTTCCATGCTCTCGGGGGAGCCCGTGGCAAAGCAGAAACTGCTACTCGTCGACGCGGATCCGCGCAGCGTCCGCGTGCTCGAAGTGAGTTTGAAGAAGGCGGGGTACAGCGTCACGACGGCGACCGACGGTCTCGATGCGCTCGCGAAGATCGAGTCGCTCACGCCGGACCTCGTGCTCAGCGACACGCGGCTGCCCAAGCTCGACGGCTATGCGTTGGTTCGCAAGCTGAAAGAGCGCGCCGAGTGGGGGGCGATTCCGGTCGTCTTTCTCACGAGCCAGAAATCCATCGAAGACAAGATCCGCGGCCTCGAGCTCGGCGTCGAAGACTACTTGACGAAGCCTATCTTCGTTCGAGAGCTCATCGCCCGAGTGAATCTGCTGCTCGCACGTCGCACGCATGAGAACATCGCGGCGAGCAAGTCTCCGGCCTCGGGCCGCACCCGCTTCACGGGGTCGACGCAGGACATGGCGGTCGTCGATCTCCTGCAGACGTTCGAAGTCTCGCGCAAGAGCGGCGTTGTTCATCTGCGCGGGGGCGCGCAGGAAGCTCACATCTATTTCCGAGACGGCAAAGTGGTCGACGCCGAACTCGGGCGCCTGCGGGGCGAGGAGGCGATCTATCGTTCGCTCATTTGGAACGAGGCCCAGTTCGAAGTCGAATTCAAGGCGGTCGCAAACGAAGAGATCATCGACGGCTCGACGCAAGCCCTGCTGATGGAGGGGATGCGTCGCGTGGACGAGTGGGGCCGGCTTTGCGAGCAGCTCCCTCCCCTTTCCACGTTGTTCGAGATCGATCACAAGCAGCTCCTCGAGCGACTCAACGAGATCCCGGACGAGCTGAACGGGATCCTGCGCCTCTTCGACGGAAAGCGAACGCTCGCCGACGTGGTCGACGACTCGCCCTTCGAAGACCTGTCGACCTTGTCGACGATCACCAAACTGTATTTCGAAGGCTTGCTCGTTCCCCAAGTGACCGAGCACGCAAGCGAGGCGCATTCGGGGACGGACGTCGTTGGCGAAGCTCATGCGGCCGACCCGGAAAGCCAAACCCATTCCGTCGCATCGAGCGGCGAGATGGCCGTCGTCCCCGCATCCGATCCAGCCGCGCCCACACCAGGGACAGGCCGACCCCTGGAGGTCGGTGTGGGAAGCGAACCAGAACTGAGCGAGGCGGCGGCGGCGTCGTCGTTGGCATTACGGTTGACCCCGCGCACCGGTACGCTTCAAGGCATCCAGCCAGGGGTCCCGGCGCCTTCGGATGCCGGCCGCACGTTCGCTCCCCTGGCCATCTCAGAAGCGCAGCCGGGCGATGCATCGTCGGTCGCCCACGCCACGAACGGCGTGGGCGAAACGTCGCTCCCGGCGAACAAGGAGCGAGTTGCCGAGTCCCCGGCCATCGAGGTCTCGCCCGAGAACTCGTCCACTTCGAGCGCGACCAGCGCGTCGACTTCAAAGGGTCCTCGAAAGCCTCCCGCGCCCGGGACGGTCCCCGGCATCGAACCGAAAACGTACGCGACAGCCGCAGGCGCGGACCCGAGCTCGCGCGGTTCCGAAGACGATGGCCCAATCGCGGGGCTGCCCGGCGGTCGGGCGCCGACCAAGGTGGTCCTCGGCGCGGCGGCGGCTCTCGCGGCCATCGTCGTGGTCGCCGGCGGGCTCCGCGGCTTGGGCCCGCGGCTGTCGAGCGATGCGCAGATTCCACGCGGCGGTGGGGCCTCAGGGGCCGCGGCGGAGGTCAAGACTCCTGAGGCGCCCGCACCGCCACCGCCGGTCGCGTCCGCAAGACCCGAGGCTCAAGAAGAAGTCGAGGCCCAACCGGCGACCGCAGCGCCGCCCGTCCTCGACGTTTCGCCGGCGCTCCCGAAAACGGCCCCTTCTTCGCCTCCCGCGGCGCCACCACCCGTGAGAGCGCTTCCGCCGCTCCCGGGCTCCCAAACGAATGTCGGGCCGGGCGCGCCGGCGGCCGCATCCGCCATTCCGAGGGACGCCCCCCAGCCGCCCCAATCCCGTGGCGAGGCCCCGATCGACACGCCGTCGCAGCCGTCTCAGGTTGGGTCGCTCGTCGCGCAGGCGAGCCG
>JBAULD010000938.1:0-2501 GCA_049578005.1 Polyangiaceae bacterium | reverse complement strand
CATCTGCTCCAAGTGCGCGAGCCGGGCGAGGAGCGTGGACTCGTCGATGAGGCCAGGGCGTTCGCGAGACCGGGCTTTCACCTCCTGGTTGACCGCGCGACGCTCGAGTTCGCGATCAAGAGACGTGAAGCGGTCCTGGGTCACTTCGTGGACGTGCCCGCGGCGAATGTCGAGTTCGTGGCGGGGCCCAAGCTCCTCGGTTGCGATCTCCTGCGCTCGCCAACGCATGCCTTTCGAAATGTACCCGCGGTCAAGTCGCACCTCTCGGCCGTCGCGGTCGACGCCGCGCACGACGACATGCGCGTGGGGATGCTCGGTGTCGTGGTGGTTCACTGCCGCCCATTCGAGCCGGCGACCCAAGTCGCGCTCGACGCGCGCCATGAGGCGCTGAACGAAGTCAGTCAGGTCTAATTCACCGGCATCCTCGGGCGACACAATCAGACGGAACTGGTGTTTCTCCTCGGGACGTGGTTGCTCGAACACGGCGGCGCCAATGGGACCGTCGGCGTCGTAGAGCACTCCCTTGGAGCCGTCCTTCTCCACTCCGTCGCGTTCGATGTAACGCAGGTGGAGCTTGGCGGCCTTCGCGCCCGTCGCCGTCAGCCGAGCCACGTGGGCTTTGACCACGACGCGGCGAGCGTCCGGACCGGGGGCCCGGACACCGATCCTGGAGGGGCGAGCCTTCCCTCGGCCCATGCCAGAACCGCCGGCGCGGCGAATGGCGGCAAGCAGCGTGTTGCGAAAGGACGCGCCCTCGGCGCGCGGTTTTGCCCGCCGCCCGCCACCGACGCGAGGCCGAAAAACAGCGAGATCATCGCGGTCCTTCACCCGTAACTCACCTTTTCTCCAATGCTTTCAAGCTTGGGGCGACTCCGCAACTCCGAGCTCCCCTCCCGCAACCCGTACTTTCTTTTGCTTTTTCCAATGGATAGCAAACCCGTAACTCGCCCCTTTATCTTGCCCTCCGCTTTTCGCTCCGGGTTCTGCCATCTCGATACTACTGCCTTGGTCGTAAGCATTGTGCTCTCGACGTCGGTCTTGTGTGCACTCTAGAGAGCGACCGGCAAGTGCCTCCATACCAATCGCGACAGCGCTCCGATCGTGGCGATGGGAATGCTTTCGGCATCGCCGGTCGCCTGCCGCCAGTCGCTCGTGAGATGCGCACCACCAAGGACCTTTGAAAAAACTGGTCTCACCCCGTTGACGACGTCAAGAATCGGACGTATCAAATGTTCACTGGTCGGCGCTTGCGCTGTTAACCCCTCCGACCAGAGCAACGCGACGCGCTCGTAGTTTCGTGCGGCGGTGCGGGTGGAGTCTGGCGCTGGCGAGGCGTACGAGCGCCTGGATGGTCATTGGTGTTGGTGACGCGTCCAAGGTCTCGGAGGTTCCACGACGGAGTATGCCAGCGTGACGGATAAGCACAAAGCCAAGATTTCTCTGTCCACCATCACCAACCTGCAGCAGCTGCTCGACGAAGTGCCCGCCCGCTCCGATACCGAAGTCAGCAAGCGTCGGGCCATTGTCTTGTTGGCACCAAAGCTCTACGGTCTACGTAAGAAGGGTTACTCGTGGCGGGCCGTCGCGGAATGGCTCTCCGAGCACGAACTGACTGTCACCGCCCCTGCACTGCAAGGGTATCTGCGAGGGGCGCAGAAGGCTACTGGCCGGATTGGCAAGACCAGACAGCGCCAACCGGACAGAAGTCAGGCGACAAATGCCGCCACTGAAACATCGCGCGACGGGCAAACAACACAGCCCATACCGGCGGTCGTGACGCCAGCTCGCGTCGAGCAGAACGCCAGTGCCGTGAGCGCCAATGCCCGTGAGATGACGTCACCCGTCGCACAGCGCTTGGAACAGCCAGCGCGTCGTTCTGCATTCATCCCGCGTCCAGATTCCGAGAAGCTCTGATTCGCAAGGGTTGGTGCGCGTTCATCGCGCGGCGAGATGCGCCGTGCACCCGCGCGCGGGCTCAAGGGGCACTTGTATTTGCACTCCATCCGGTAAACGTGGTCGCGGCGCCGCGTGACCGTGCTCCGAAAAACTCGCAGGACAGACGTGTTACGGCGACCGTTCGGGCGATGAGCTGGCAATGCGTGGTCGGTGCGTTCTTCGCGCGAACGACGCAAGTGATCAACTTGGTTGGAGCTGTGACTCCGGCCGACGGTGGCTTGATGGCCGCCACCATCTGAAATCTGCCGAGGAAGTACCCGATGTCGTGCAATGACACTGAAGATTACGCGGACGAAGAATACAGGACCGTGCCATGGGAAAGTAGCCAGACCATCCTGATGACGGGAGGACACCTCGATGCCGATGACGGATCTGGGTCACTGCGCGTTGGGCACGAGGTGCAGATCGTCGGGCGCGCGCGGGATAGCGGCCTATTCGTCAACGACCAAACCGTTAGCCTCGTGCATGCCGAGCTACGGGCCACGCCGAAAGGCGTGCAGCTCAAGGATCGGAGCTCGCGCAACGGCACCTTCGTCGCGTACGGT
>JBAULD010000937.1:0-7603 GCA_049578005.1 Polyangiaceae bacterium | reverse complement strand
GTGCCGGCAATGCTCGCGTGGCGCGACGATGAACGCGGCGTTGTTCGCGAGCCCCCACTCGGGTCGCACCTGCGCCCAGTCGACGGCGCGCGCGGCGACCGCGCGGCGCAACGACGAGGCGTCGAGCGCGCCGAGGCCCAGGTTATCGGCGCGTTCCTTGCGTGCGATCACGCTGGCCGCGCAGAGCCAGCGCTGGAGTCGAGCCAGGTCGTCGGCGTGCGACGGGGGTATCTCGTCCAGATCGAAGAGCGTGACCTCGTCGGTGGTCGTGTTGTGGAGCCCGGCGACGAAGCGGGTGGTAGCCCCGACGTCGATACCGAGCCCCGTCAGAGCCGCTCGGACGCCGGGCTCGTTCAGGAGCGCTGCCGCCGCGCGCGCGTTGACCTCTCCGGTCTGTCCGCAGCAGGCGCCGCAATCGAGGGCGGCGGCGTGCGGATTGTTGCTCGCCTCGCTTCCGTGACCGACGAGGGCGACCAGTCGCGCGAAATTCCGCGTCAAGCTCATCGCGCGCAGCATGCCCGCGGCCAGCGCGGCTCGCGCGGGGACGTCGAGCGGGCGCCCAGCGGTATCGGCTGCGAGCCGAGGCTTGCGCGCGACGCACTCCGAGGACGACAGGCCCGCGTGTCCGGCGTCGCGTTGCCGCCCGCGGCCGAGGGAATCGGCGAGCAGTGCGCCGGCGAACGACAGGCCCATCGCCTCGACGAAGGCAAAGCCGGAGAGCGCTCCGGTCTTGAAACGCGTCCAGAGCGCCTCGCTGTCGAGGCGCGCCGCGCGCGCCGCGGCCCGATCGTCGGACACGCCGGAGTCGGTCGCACGCAAGCGGGGCGCGAGCAGGCCGGGCAGTTGGGGTCGCGCCGTCGCTGCGCCCGCGGGCCGGTACTCGATCGGCATCCCGAAGAAGCCGGCGAAACCGAGCGTTTGAACGGTCGGGCTTTGCGCCTCGAGCGCACGTCGAAATACCTCGGAGCGAACGTCGATGCAGAACACGGCCTGCACGGCGGCCCGCGGCCTCGACGCGTCCGCGCCGACGCCGGCCCGCAGACCCTCACAGACCGGGCGTTGCCACGCGATCTCGATCGCGCTCTGGAACAGCCAGTCGTGCACCCTCGAGGCTCGGGCCGCCGCATCGAGTGAAGGCCAGGCGTCCATCGCCTTCTTCCAGGAAAACGCCAAGCCGCGCCCGCCCGCGCGCCAGAGAATCCACTCCCACGCCAAGCGAACCGCGATCAAGTCGACGACGGGATCTTGGTCTTTGCCGGCGAGCCGAGCGGTCCAACGTTGGTACGCGCACCACGATGCCCAGCCGTTGAGGTCGAGCAGCAATCCGTGGAGGTACGGCTCACGCTCGGGAGGGGCGATCGAGAGCTCGCCGAGGGCAAGCCGCGCCATCTCGCGGCCTGCCGCGGGCAGCTCCCGGGCGATCGCGGAATACTCGCGCAGCCCCATCAGGAGCGAAGGACTTCGATCGTGGATGGCCTGCCGCCGCCAGCTCGCGTAGAGTCCGCCCTCTCGGCTGGGGCCGAGCTTGCCCCGGCCCTCGTCGAAGAACGCCGCGCAGAACTGGCTCGAACTATGGGTCACGAAGTCGCGCCAGGACATTTCGCGGGAGAGGTCGCGCTGGAGATCGGCGACGTCCATGACGCGCGCGCGCCGCGTCGTCGCGGGTTCATCTGTCTCGAGGAGCTCACGGAGATCGGCGACGCTCGCCCTCGCCCCGCTCCGAGCGATGGCCTCTTCGAGATGTTCGGTGCCCACCCTGCCGCTGCGCCATTCATTCAAGAACCACGAGCGGGGCATGAGAAGCCTCGCGCCCGAGAGGGCCGACAGGCGCGCTGAGAGCTCCGGCAAAGGCTCGCCTACCAACTCCCAGAACGGGTTTACGGCGATGAAGCGATCGAGCGGCCAGGTCGGCGCGATGCGCGCCGCGACCTGCCTCAGGAGGCGATCGACATCCACGTCGGTCGGCGCAATCGCCGGTGCGGACCGCGTGTCCGCGCCTGGGCTGGTCGACGTCATGATCCCACCTCCGCAGCCGCCGGAGCTCGGAGGGTTCGACTCGTGGCTCCGCTCGGCTTCAGCCGCGGGGGCCAGAGCCGGAAGGTCCAGCGCGTGAACAGCTCGTCGAGGTACAGCCCTGCGAAGAGGCGGGGTTGGAGTGCCCGCGCGAGTCGCCCGTGCGGATGGGATGCCAGGACGGCCTGCGCTCCGAAGAGCACGACGAAGCCCGTGAGGACGATCACCCACCCCAGGGGGACCGGTGGCGTGGTCCGCGCAACGAGGCGGCCGAAGACGACGTGCCACGCGCCGTAGAGGGAAGTCACCGTGATCGCGCGCCGCGCGACGTAAAGAGCCGTTCTCCATCCTCCGCCGATCGCGCTCGCCACCAGCGGCGAGAAGGACAGCCCGAGCAGCAGAATCATCGGCCACAGCGACGCCTCTTGCGGTCCCTGAGGCCCGAGAAGCACGTGTGCGAGCGCCGCGATCGCGCCCAGAGCTCCCAGCACGGCCGCCGACGCGGCGAAGACCACCGGCAGGGGGGCGGGCTCCCGACGCGGCGCCATCGAGTCGATCGTCCACCGGTCGACGGCGCTTCCCGAGCGAAGAAAGGCGTGCGCCTTGTAGAGCGAATGCGAGGCAAGGTGAAGCAGCGCGAGGTGCCAGGCGCCCAGCCCGCACTCCACGAGCATGAACCCCATTTGCGCGCAGGTCGACCAGGCCAGCGCAACTTTGACGCTCACTCGCGTGGTCATGACCAGCGCAGCCGCGACGACGCTGGTCGTACCGATGAGGAGGAGCAGCGTGCACGCGGCGGGCGCTCGCTCCATCAAGGGGGCGAGGCGTATCAAGACGACGCCGCCGATATTCACGACGCCCGCGTGGAGCAGCGCCGAGACCGGCGTTGGAGCCTCCATCACCTGCGTGAGCCACCCGTGGAACGGGAGCTGAGCGGACTTGACGGCCACCGCGAGAACGACCAACACGGCGGCCACCTGAACCGAGGGCGACAGCGATGGGTGGGATAGGGCCCAAGCATCCACCGCGTCGATATCCAGACTCCCGACCGACGCGCCGACGATCGCCAGCGTGCCGAGCATGCACGCGTCGGCGAACCGGCTCAGGAGGAATTTCTTGTGGGCCGCGACGAGCGCTTGGGGTCTTTCTCGGTAAAACGTGAGAAGCCGATGCAGCGCGAGGCTCGTGCCCGTCCACGCGAAGGCCACGACCAGCAGGTTGCTCGACAGCACGAGCACCGTGACCGCCGCGAGCGTGGCCAAGAGGGCGCGCGCGTAGCGCCGCTGGCCGGGTTCGCCTTCGAGGTACGTTCGTGAGTATCGGATGATGACGAACCCGATGAAGCACACCAGCGCGAGCATCACGCCGGTCACGGCGTCCACGTGGACCGCGTGGCGGAGTGCGAGCGAGGCCGGCGTGGGGGCCGACCCGAAGCCCTCGGTTCGGTCGACGATCGCCCCTGCCGCGACGACGAGCGCCAGCCCCAGGCTCAGCATGGATGCCTGACTCGCCCGACGAAACGGCGCGACGTCGGAGACGAAGGGAATCGTCATCGCAAAGGCGCACGGAATGGGGAGTGCGAGGCACCGAAGCGCCGCCAGGCCCAAAACAGAAGAAATCATGAGTCCGATGTACGCGGCTGCTCCCCCGTTGAAAAAGACATAATTGCGCTGCGTTCGTTCTGTTGTAGAGAACGATCGATGACGCTCGAGCGCATCAATTTTCATCACTTGCACTACTTCTGGGCCGTGGCGAAGGATGGAAACCTCACACGGACCGCGACCCGGCTGCGCGTGTCCCAGTCGGCGTTGTCGGCGCAGATAAGACAGCTCGAGGAACAACTCGGTGCCCCGCTATTTGCTCGCCAAGCGCGACGTCTCCTGCTCACCGAGGCCGGTCGCGTCGTGCTCGGGTACGCCGAGGACATCTTTGCCGCCGGGGCGGAGCTCGTCGCCACCATGCAAACCGGGCGGAGTCGTGAAGAGCTTCTGCGGGTGGGCACCGTGGCGACTCTATCGCGAAACTTCCAGGAGTCGTTCGTCCGGCCGCTTCTCGATGAGCCCAGCGTGAAGCTCCGGCTCGTGTCCGGCGCAGTCGACGACCTGCTCGCGCGGCTCGCCGAGCACGATCTCGATCTCGTTCTCGCCAATCGACCCCCGCGTCGCGAGCCGGGCCGCGCCTGGCGTTGCCGTTGTGTCGCCCGGCAAGCCGTGAGCCTCGTCGGGAGAGCGCGCCCGAGAGCGTTTCGGTTTCCGAAGGACCTCGGCGCCGCTCCCATGATTCTCCCCGGGTCGGACAGCGAGATCCGGTCGGAGTTCGACGCGCTCTGCGAGCGGCTCGGCGTGAAGGTGACCGTCCTCGCGGAGGTCGACGACATGGCCACGATGCGCCTTTTGGCCCGCGACACGGCGGCGGTCGCCCTCGTCCCCTCCGTCGTGGTCCGAGACGAACTACGGAGCGGGACCCTCTGCGAGTACTGCGTCGTTCCCGGGCTCCTCGAGTCGTTTTACGCCATCACCGTCGACCGTCGCTTTCAGCATCCGCTCATCAAGTCTCTGCTGGCGCGCGACGAGGCCGACATCCTCGCCATGGGACATAGGGTCGAAGCGAAAGCGCGCTCGTCGCTTCGCGAGAGAGGCCACGGCCCCTAGGGCAGGATCTCGACGTACCCGTCCGTTCCATGCACGCGGATCCGCTGCCCATCCCGGATCAGTCGGGTGGCATGCTCCACGCCCACGACGGCCGGCAAGCCATACTCCCGAGCGATCACGGCGCCATGGGTCATCAGGCCCCCCACCTCCGTCACCAGGCCCTTGATGGCGACGAACAGCGGCGTCCAGCTTGGGTCGGTATGCGCCGTGACCAGGATGTCGCCCATCTCGAGATTGGCCTCTGCCAAGTTTAGGATGACGCGGGCCCGCCCCTCGATGGTCCCCGCCGAAACCGGCAAGCCCACGAGCGCGCCGGCCGGCAAATCATTGCGTCGGTATGCGCCGGCGATCGCCTCGCCGTCCGACGTGAGCACCCTGGGCGGCGTGAGCGCTTGATGCGATCGGAACGCCTCTTTCCGCTCGTGGATGAGCGGATCGTCCACTTGATGCGTGCGGACGACCGTCTGGAGCTCCTGGAACGTGAGGTAGAAAATGTCCTCTTTGTCACGAAGCACGCGGGCTCGCACCAGGCGGTCCGCTTCCTCCAACAAGGCTTGCTTGTAAACGAAGTAGCGGCGGACTATCGCGTACTTTGGATACTCCCGGTACCCGATGAAGGTCCGGACCCGGTCGATCATCCGCTTGGTCTCTTCGGCCTTGCGCGCTCCGTCCGGTAAGGCGCGCAAGCGTTCCAGTACCTCCTGCTGCTTGCTCCATGCCTCCTCCCGTCCTTGCTCGAAGCGGCGCTCGCCGGCGCCCGGTTCGAAGTTCTTGATGTTGCTGAGGATCAAGGGCACGAGCGTCTCGGGGCGTTCGCGCCAGCGCGGCCTCGTGATGTCGATCTCGCCGACGCAGCGCATGCCGTACTTGTCGAGGTAGTCTTCGATGGCGTCTCGCGCTTCCCGCCCGCCCGCGAGGCGGGGCAGCTCGTCCAGAAAACCTTCGTCTGTGACGTGCTCCAGAAAACCAACCACGTCTGGATGCGGTCGGATGACGTCCGCGACGTCCATGAGCGCCAACCCCATCTCCGACGTGACATTGTTGGGGACGGACCGCGTGAGTGTGTCGGCCACGTTCTTCTCGCCGAGCCACGCTTGCAGCTGCTCGTTGAGCCACCAGGTGGCCTCGAACGCCGCCACGATCACTTGCAGGCTTCGCGGGTCGAACAACGTCCGCTTCCGCTCCTCGAGATCCGCCAGGATGAAGTCGAGCAGCGCCGATCCGGACTTCGTCTCGATGTCGCGCTTCAGAGCGGCGATCGACGCCTCGCTGCGCGCGATCAGATCGGCGGGGATCGCCGCATCGGCCTCGATCGGTGTCGCGGGAGCGCTGCCGGGCGGTGCCCAAGCGGGGCCCTCGTCGGGGACCGACCGGATGAAGTCACCGCGGTCGAGAACGGTCTGCAGTGCGTCGCGGATCAGCGGATCGGATTTCCCGAGCGTCTCGAGGAGGCTTGCGCGGCTCGCTGCCGAAGCCAATTGCCGCGTGACGTCCACGAACAGCCTCCCGCCGGCTTCGTACATCGGCCGGCCGGCCGTCAGCTGGAACAGGGACAGCCCGAGGGGCTTCATGGGATCGGTCATCATCTGCTGATGACCGACAGACACGTAGACGCGGTTCTCCCGGTCGCCGGCCGCGGGGATGGGGAACAGCGTCGTGATCGGCCGGCTCTGGACGATGTGGAAGGCATCGTCGCGCAGGCACCATTCGATGTCCTGCGCGCAGCCGAAGTGCGCTTCGATCCGCCGGCCCAGCTGCGCGAGCCGCAGGACCTGCGCGTCTGTGAGCGCCGGCCGCTCCTGCCGCTCCGGCTCGATCGCCTGTTCTCGTGTCCCGCCTGCAGGCGAGGCCTGGACGGCGAGCTCCTTCTTGGCGATTGCCTTTTCCACGATCTCGCTTGCGCGCACCTTGTAGACGTCCGCGTTCACGAGGCCGGAGACCAGGGCCTCGCCGAGGCCGAAGCTGGCTTCGACAGTGACGACCTTCCGATTGCCGGTGACCGGGTCGGCCGTGAAGAGGACGCCAGCCGCGTACGGGAAAACCATCTGCTGCACGACCACGGCCATGTGGACCTTCCGGTGGTCGAAGCCGTTCCGCAGGCGGTAGGTTGCCGCCCGCTCGGTGAAGAGCGAGGCCCAGCACCGGCGGACGTGCTCGAGGATCGCCGCCGGCCCGACGACGTTCAGGTAGGTGTCCTGCTGGCCCGCGAAGGAGGCGGTCGGCAAGTCCTCGGCCGTCGCGCTGGATCGGACGGCGCACGAGACTGAGGCGCCGAGCCGGGCGACCGCGCGGGCAATCCCCGCCGCCAGATCGTCAGGAATCGCGGTGCATTCGAGGGCCCTACGGATCTCCGCGCTGAGCGCGCGGATCGACGGCGAGTCGTCAGGCTTCAGACGCGACAGCCGATCGAGCCGATCGTCGATCGACGGCGCTTCCGCCAGGATGCGCTGGAAGGCGCCCGTCGTGACGCAAAAGCCAGCCGGCACGAGGATGCCTTCGATCCGCGAGAGCTCCCCGAGGTGCGCGCCCTTACTACCAACGACCGCGACCTCTGTCCGGTCGAGCTCCTCGAAACCCAACACGTAGCGGGCCATTCGCGCACCTCCCACTCGAGTATTTGTCTCGAAAGCGTCTAAAATTTTCCGAGATGAACGTCAAAACGCGGAAGGACATGCTCGATGTGATTTTCGCGACAGCTCGAGAATTTCCGAGATGAACGTCAAAACGCGGGAAAACCATCTCATTTCGGTGCCGGCGTCGGCGGCCCGAGACGGGTTTCGGTGTTATCCTTTGTAATTGAAATCAATGCGGAGTGTTACCACACGAGTCTTCGGCGTGCTTGGAATGGTCGCGCTGCTTACGCCTTGTCAGTGCTCCTACCTGTTCGACCTCGGCGATCTCCGGACAAGCGGAGCCGATGGCGTGGACGACGCTTCTGG
>JBAULD010000936.1:0-5856 GCA_049578005.1 Polyangiaceae bacterium | reverse complement strand
GAGTCGCTCCGCGATCGCGCGGTGTTGTCGCGAATGAAGCGCGCGTTTCGCAAATGGGAAGGTGCCCCACACGAGCGCGTTCATGAAATCATGCCAGCAGCGCCCCCGGGTAGGCACCTCTCGGTCGATTGCGATGCGTGCGTCGTAGAGTGCTCGCGTATCGACAGGCGTCCGGCGACGCCGGCGCGGCGCCGCGGGAACGAAGCGAATGCTCGGTTCCCCTTCGAAAACACGGGCGAGCGCCTCGATCGGCGGAAAATCGTCGAAGCGTTCGAGCGCCTTGGCCGCACGCGACAGCGGCCACAGGAGGGGGCTCCTGGCCAAGAAACCGGGGTCGAAAGCGGCTGCGCGTCGCACCGCGACGAGGGGTCTCATGCGCCGGCTCGCAAGCTAACACGCCAGGAACCCTGAGTCCGAAAGGCACCCTGCGAGCCCGCTCGGTGCGCTGGCCGTGCGCTTCGGTATTCTGACCGCGTGCGGGACAGCGCGGACGTCGTCGTGATCGGCGCCGGGATCATGGGCCTGTCGGTGGCCTATCACCTCGCGGAGCGGGGCATCACCAACGTCACCGTCGTCGATCGGGCCTATCTCTGCGGCGGTGCGAGCGGTCGCAACGGCGGCGGCATACGCGCCCAATGGTCGAGCGAGGCGAACGTGCGGCTGATGCTCGAGAGCATCCGCATGTGCCGCGAGTTCGCTTCCAAAATGAAGATCAACGTCTGGTTTCGCCAGGGAGGGTACCTGTTTCTGGCACGCTCACGCGCATCGCGAGAACGGCTCGAAAAGAGCGTCGCGCTTCAGAACGACTGCGGTCTGGCGACCCGTTTGCTCACGCCTGCGCAGGTCACGCGCATCGTGCCCGAACTCGACACCGGCGGCGTCGAGGCGGCCAGTTACAATGCGGACGACGGCGTCGTCTTTCCCTGGCCCTTCGTGTGGGGCTACGCGCAGGCGGCCCGCAAGCTGGGGGTCGAAATCGTCACCTGGCACGAGGTCGTGGGGTTCGAGACGACCGGGTCCAGGATCGAGGGCGTGCGCGTGCGGCCTTCCGGCCCGCCGGGCGCCCCCGGGGCGCCGAACGCGGCTCCGGTGCCCGGCGAGACGGTCCTTCGCACGAACACAGTCGTCAACGCCGCCGGGGCTTGGTCGCCCCGGATCGCCAGAATGCTCGGCGTAGAGCTGCCGAACACGCCGCACCGACACGAGATTTGTTCGACTGAACCTCTCAAGCCGTGGCTCAAACCGCTCGTCGCCGATCTCGACGACGGGCTCTATTTTTCACAATCGACGCGTGGCGAGATTGTGGGTGGAATAGGAAACGCGTACGTCGCGCCGGGCCTCGACCAAGCGAGTTCTCCGGCCTTCCTCGGTAAGTATGCGAGAGCCCTCGTTCGTTCGTGCCCTCTCCTCGGGAACGTGAAGGTGCTCCGTCAATGGGCGGGCGCGTATGACCTCACGCCCGACTCGAACCCTATCCTCGGTCCGGTGGACGACGTCGAAGACTTCCACCAAGCGAGCGGCTTCATGGGCCACGGGTTCATGATGGCGCCCGTGGTCGGCAGGCTTCTTGCCGATCTCCTGGCGACGGGCGCCCGCGACCCCATCTTCGAGCGCTGGGCGCTGCGGCGCTTCAAAGAAGGGAAGCTACTCGACGAGGGAATGATCATCGGGTGACGCAATGCCGCTCGGGACGCACCCGAAAAAGCGACCGCGAGGTCGACGGCCTCGGCTATCGTGTGGTCAATATGCGTGGCCGCCGCACCAACGGCACGACTTCGGGAAACGGCGAGCACCACGTTGAGCTCGAGACCCAGCGGCCTACGAAGGTGTCGGGCCAACCGTCCGACGCGCCGCCGGCCGCCGCTCCCGCCGAAAGGCCGTCGTCCATCCTGGAAACCGACCGCTATACCGAGCACGAAGTCATCGGGCGCGGCGGGTCGAGCACGGTGATACGAGCGTTCGACAACGAGATCTTAAGGGACGTTGCCGTCAAGATCCTCGATCCCGACGTCGCCGGCGACGGTTCGCAAGTCGATCGCTTCGCCGAAGAAGCGAGGATCACCGGCCAGCTCGAGCACCCGAGCATCGTGCCCGTCTACGAGCTCGGACACGACCGCAGGGGGCGTCGGTTTCTCGCGATGAAGCTGATTCAGGGAGCAACGCTGGGGAAGACGCTCGACCAGCTCGGCGACGCGCGCTTGGAGCCCGCGCACCTGGCGGAGCTCCTCCAGGTCTTCATCAAAGCCTGCGACGCGGTGTCGTTCGCCCATAGCCGCGGCGTCATTCATCGCGATCTCAAGCCCAGCAACATCATGATCAGCGATTTCGGTCAGGTCTACGTCCTCGATTGGGGTATCGCGCGCCTTCGTCCGCGTCACGAAGGGCAGGAGGGCCCACGGGTGCGTGTGAGCCCCCTTCACGCGGAGCATTCTGAGCTCGATCCCCCCGGCTCGCTCGTCGGCACGGCGTGTTACATGGCGCCCGAACAGCTCCACGGCCATCACGAAGCTCTGGACGACCAGACCGATGTCTTCGCCCTCGGCGCCACGCTTTACCAGGTGCTCACCGGACAGCCGCCCCTCACGCCCGAAATCGTGCGCGCGGTATGGGGGAGAAAGAAGCCACCGGCGATTGTGCCTCCGGATCGAGCCGACAGCACGGGACGTGTGCCCCTCGAGCTCTCTCGGATTGCGATGCGCGCGATCGCGTACGACCCGGCCAACCGTTATCGGTCGGTGACGGACCTCAAGCGCGACATCGAGGCGTTTCAGCGGGGAGCGTGGGACCTGCCTCGCATCGCGGTGGCCGCAGGCTCGGTCATCCTCACGGAGGGCGAACCCGGCGACACGGCCTACGTCATTCTCGAGGGATATTGCACGGCCTACCGACTCGACGGCGCGAGCGAACTCGAGCTTCGTCACATGGGGCCCGGAGAGGTCTTCGGCGAGACTGCAGTCTTCTCGCACAAGCCGAGGACCGCCAGTGTCAGGGCGGCAACCGACACGGTCGTTCTCAAGGTGACCGGCGACGTGCTGTCGAGGGCTCTCGGACTCAACTCGTGGATGGGGGCGTTCGTTCGGGCGCTGGCCGATCGATTCCGGGAGGCGGACCAACGCCTGCGCGTTCGAGAACGGCAGAACGGATCTGCGGAGCTCGCGCCGATCTCGAGTCGTCCCGCTTCCCAGAGGTTCACCGTCACCGGCGGCGACGTGACGAGTGCTCTGGAGTCCTTCCGCGTGGCGGCGGCAGATCTGCCTCGCTTGTCGCTCCCGAGCGGCTCTGTCGTCATCGCGGAAGGAAGCGCAGGCGACGCGGGCTACGTCATTCTGGAGGGGCGCTGCACCGAGTATCGCGTCGAGGGCACGGCGAACGTGCCGCTGCGCGAAATGGGGCCCGGCGACGTGTTCGGCGAAGCGGCGGTCTTTTCCGACCGACCGTGGGGAGCCGGCGTCCGGGCGGCCACGGACGTGGAGCTCATTGTCGTCAAACGAGAACTGCTCTCGGACGCTCTCGGCCTAAACTCTTGGGTGGGCGCGTTCGTGAAGGCGCTCGCCGATCGCTACCGAGAGGCGGAAGAGCGGCTGCGCACGCGGCAGCGCTGGAGCACGCCTCCTTGCGATTGATTGGGACGCCCATTCGTCGTGCAGTCGCGCTGCATTGTTTTTGACGCTTTGTCGTATTGGGCGAGCGCGTTTCGGCGACTGGCCCGCGCATACCCGCGTTGACACTTGTATCTGCGGCCTTGTACCGTCGCCTCGACTGACCGCCTAGGTCGCGTGGGGAAGCGTCGATGCTGCGACGCATCGCGACACGCACATCGGGAGAGATGGCCATGAAGACCGCGCGTACGCTCCGCTGCACGCTCCGGCTCGTATCCACTGCCGCGAGAACCGTCCTACCAATCGCGCTCCTTTTGGGGACGCTAGCGGCTTGCGACGACGACAACGATCCGAAGACCTGGGTGAAGCGGCTCGACGATCCGGCGCAGCGCGCCAACGCGAGCAAGCGCCTCACCCAGTTCTACGAAGACGACATGACCAAGGCGAGCAACAACGCGAACGCCCCCGAGGTCAAAGCGCTTCTCGATACCATCATCGACCCGCTTACAAAGCAGTACACGTCCGGGGGTCTCGATGAGAAGACTCGCATCGACCTCATGAAGTTCCTCGCGGAGACGCACGATCCGCGCACGCAGCCGGCGATCTCGAAGGCGCTCAAAGACTTCGAGATGGGCAAGACGGACGACGAAGGCAGAGTGTCTTGCGAATCGCTCCTGGCCATGGCCAAGGCCGGTGTGAAGCTCGACCAAACGGTCGTCGACGAGCTCTGGAACATGTTCTCGAAGTTCAAGCTCTCGAAGGCTCAGAGCGAGCGCCTGTACCACGCCGTGCACGACTCCATCCTCGCGGTCCACGACCCGAGCTACGGCGACAAAGCGATCGAAAAGCTGAAGGCGCCCGTCACCTCGGACGTCGATTCGCAGAAAGATCAGCTCATGTGGTGGCAGCTCACGAGCGTGCAGCTCCTGAGCGAGCTGCGTTACACGAAGGCGGTCAAGCCCCTGATTGTGACGCTCATCACACCGTCGAAGACGTCGACTTTGGGTGCGACGATCCAGTTCGCGCTTCTCAAAATGGGCAAAGACTCCGAGCCGGAGCTCATCAAAGCGCTCGGCGGACAGGACCCGGACTACGCGAAGGCCAGCGAGGGCTTCGAAGACAAGGCGGGGGTGGGCGTCATCGCCGAGGTGCTCGCGCAGCTGGGGCGGCCTGCCGGGCGAGATGCGATTCTCGCGGCGCTTCCGAACGCCGAAACCGACACCGCGCGAACCGAGTTGGCGCAAGCGCTCGTCCAAATGCCGAACGACCCGCGCGTCGAGCCCGCGTTCCTGGATGCGTACAAGAAACTTACCTGGGACTCGAGCGACAAGCTCATCGGGTCGCTGAAGCCTCGGGCAGCGCTCGCCCAGCAGTCGGCCAACTTTTACGATCCCAAGCTCATCGACTGGCTCCTCAAGGAGATCAAGAAAGCCCCAGACTACTCCGCGCGGCTGCTCGGGCTCGAGGCGGCGTTCAAGCTGATGACGCCGGAGCGAAAAGCCGACGTGGCCGACGCGATGGCAAAGCTGAAGAAAGAGGCACCGGCCGACATCTTCGCGCTGAGCCAACAGATGTTCGACAACGCGAGCGCGGAGCTCGACAGCTGCAAACTGGACACGCACTGTTATGTCTCGTCGCTCGAGCAGCCCATTCCGGCGGGGTCGCCGACCGCGAACTGGAAGGCGATCAAGGCGACTTGGATGGCGGTCATCTACGGCGGCGGCGCCAGTGCGAACGCGACGCGTGCGGAGCTTCTCAAGCGCCTCGAGAAGGTCAGGAACCCGGGGGCGCGTATTGCGCTCTGCGAAGCCATCGACGAGCTAGCCCCCGCAGGGGACGTGAGCGCGGCCGACGCGCTCGACAAGATCGTCGCGACCGACGCGAAGAACGGCGACAAGGAGTTGGCAGCGACCGACAACACGGTCGCGCAGGTCGCCTGGCGCCTCCGCCTCCGGTAAAAGCCCGGTGCTTTTCGCCAATACCTTCGCGATCCCGGCGTCGAGCGTGCTCGCCTACAGGAGTAGGCTCCGCGCGCTCGCCTCCGGGCTCGCTCGGTCTTGACGAAAATCACCGGGCTTTTACTCCGGGGTGGGCTTCGGCTCTACGTGGCCTCCGGGATGGTGTTGTGATGGTGTTCTTGTGATGGTGTTGTGATGGTGTTCTTGTGATGGTGTTGTGATGGTGTTCTTGTGATGGTGTTGTGATGCTGTTCTTGTGATGGTGTTCTTGTGATGGTGTTCTTGTGATGGTGTTCTTG
>JBAULD010000935.1:0-3086 GCA_049578005.1 Polyangiaceae bacterium | reverse complement strand
CCATGATCGACCTGCACACGTCCGAGACCATCAACTCGGTGACGCCCCAGTATCCCTCGCAGACCACGATCACGTCCTTGGGACAAGGGAGCGCGGGGGCCGGACACAACATCTACCAAATCACCCTCAGCCAGCTCGGACCGAACAACATCTCCGTGAGCTATGGAAGTGGGGAGACGACGACGGTGCAGCTGTATGCGCTCGAACCGCTGGACCAGGCCATTCAGCGGCACGCCTCCTTCATGGTCAATAGCATGCAAACGCCGAGCGGCGATATGAAAGGGTTGTTCGACGACTGGCTCATGGACACCCAATCGAGGCGCGGCGCGACGGGCGGCTGGGGATGGGGCGACGACTGGGGATGGACCAAAGGTGAATTTCTTGCCGAGAAGAATTCGCAGACACCGGTCGCCGCGGAAGTGGCCGCTCTCGACAACTACTTGGACGCCGTCTGGGCCCGTTCGATCAACAACTCGACGTACGTGGTCCAGGATTGGTGGTGTCCTGCAGGCACGAGCGCCACGAATATCAACAATTGCTACTACGATCGCGCGTACGCTTACCCGCACGCGTTCAATACGTATTTTGCGATGTACAAGATCGCAAACAGATATCCCAATCTCGTCCAATATCACAACTCGGCCGATACGTACCTGATGCGCGCGTACAACATTCTACACACGCTCTACAACGGACATGGCGATACCGGCACCGGATACATGGGCGAGCAGACGCTGCCGGAAATCCAGCAGGCGCTGAGCGACGCAGGGCACACGACTGAGGCGGCAAACGTCGGCTCGGTGTTGGCACAGCTGCACCAGGCATTTCAAGGCAATCCCTACCCTTACGGCTCGGAGTACACGTACGACAATACGGGAGAGGAGGCCGTTTACACCGCGGCGAAGGCCTCCGGAGACTCCACGATCTTGAGCAAAGTAAACGCCAAGACTAGGGCGTGCCGGGGACAGCAACCGACCTGGTATTATTACGCGGATCCCGTCACGATCAACGGCGAAAACTTTTGGCAGTTTCAGTACACGACTGCGCTCGCAGGCTATTGCATGGACGATTGGCTGCGGACGTATTCAACGACCCCCGAGAAGGACGAGAGGCTGTCCTATGCGGCCAAGATAGCCAACGTGGGCGTCATCAACTCCGGTCAGATCGACTCGAAATCCGCCAACCTCGGTGCGGTCGGCTGGACCTATCAGGCCATGAAGGGCAACGAGACGATCAACTACGCCACGCCCGAGACGCAACACGGCGGCTGGTGGCAGATGTCCGGTGAAGCGGATCTCGGGCTCTTCGGCGCCATCCGCATTCTTAGCTCGGACATTTCGGTCGACCCTATCTTCGGCCTCTACGGCTATGGCTGCGACGTCGCACTCAGCTCGGGCTGCTATGCGGTCACTCCCAAGGACGGCGTCTTCAAGCGCCTCAACTTGATTACCGAAAGAATGCACTTCGAGATCGACAGAGATCGATACTCGGCCGCTGTCGTCAGCACGTCGAAGACCTATGCGAAATTCATACTCGAGAACCAGACGCCGAGCGCTGCACACACGACCCACCTAACGCTCGGGGGCTTCGCTCCTGGCGGCTACGCGGTGTCGGTTGACGGGATTTCGGCCGGCAGCGTCATGGTGAGAACTGGAGCCTCGTCGGTGGTGTCCTTGACCGTGGGGACGGACGCGACGTACACGGTTGAAATTGGGACCGGATGTGCCGGCGTCGGTACCGGATTCGCCGATGCCGGAAGCGACGGTTCGGGTGCGAGCTCGGACGCATCGGCTGTTTCTAACGGCTCCAGCTCGGGTGGCAGCGGCTCGGGCTCGAGTGGCAGCTCCAGAGACACTGGCGCCGGTTCCACGAGCGGTTCAAGCGGCGGCACCGGCGCTCAGTCCGGCAGAGGCGATGGTTCGGTGAGCGCAAGCGGCTCCAGCTCGGGCGCCGGCAGCACCTCGGGGCCTGGCGAAGTCGAAGACGCCGGAAGCGTAGACGCATCGAACAGTTCGGCTGCGGGATGCGGATGCACCGTGGTCGGGCAGTCGTCTACGACGAGCTCAGCCGCGCGCATGATGAGCCTAGTGGGACTCATCCTGGGAGTGTCTCGGTCACGTGGGCCAGCCAAGCGCCGTCGCTGTGAGCGTCTGGATGAGCGTGTTCCTCGAGTAAATCACGATACGTGATCGTATGCGAATGGTGTTGTGCCGCCATCCAGGCTGCACGACTATGGCCGGCCTCCTCGTGCTCGCCGGGAGAAGGGGCAGCAAGGCCGCCTCGATCGCGAAATCGCCGCGTCTCGCCCCTTCGTCGGTGAAGCATACGGCCTCGCCATGAGAGTTCGCGAGGATTTGCGTTCGCGTACATCTGGCCCCGAGCCGACCACGCAGCGATCGCCGAACCGTCGTCGTCCGACGACGAACCTTCGTCAGGCTTCTGCCCTCAGCAAGCACCAAGCGCTCGTGGAATTCGACACATTGGTGTCGAACTCACGAAAAGCAGCCTCCCTGGCGGCGGCGTCGTCGCGGGGTCGCGCCAACAAGGCAAGAGGCGTCAGGGCATTCAAGTTGCTTTGCAGGTGGTGGGCGCGCTCCTGCGCCTTCTACTGCGAGGTTTGCAATGAATCGAGAGTGGCAGCGGGCCGTTGTTCACACCGAGTTGGCAGGCATTAAGGCGGCCGTTCTCGCGTTCTCGGTGGCGGGTTGCGGCGGCGCGGCAGAAGGGACCCAGCCCGCCCACGACAGTGGCGCGACGACGACGCAAGCGACCGACGCAGGCGCGACGACGACGCCCACGATGAATGGGGTCGCGTTCCAGGATGCCGAATCCGATACGAGCACCGCCGCGGCAGTCGTCGCTATCGATGCCGCAACCGACGTGGGGATCGGCAGCGCGGTCACCGACTTCACGGCAAACGGGAACTTGGCCGCCGACGCGACCGGAGTTGGTGCTCCCGCCGTCGGCTCGGACGGCTATGTCACGGTCGACGCCGGCTCGGTCGCACTCCAAGGCTACGTCGCCTCCTATACCGCGGGCTCTCCCTCGACCATCACGCTGACCTACGGTTCAGCGGCTTTCTGCGC
>JBAULD010000934.1:0-2484 GCA_049578005.1 Polyangiaceae bacterium | reverse complement strand
CCCGACACCTGAATCGGCCGCGCGCCCGCGTTCAAGCCTCGCACTCCGCCTTGACCGCTTCGTCCGTGATTGGAATCGTCATCAAAGCCATCTCGACCCTCCGATCCGAACCTTTGATGCCGTGCTTTCGAACCGGCCTGCCTCGCGCGTGTGTATGCGCGCCCGCGCGCGATCAAGGAACCAAGAGATCTTAAGATCTTGGTTCTCTTGTGTATCTCAGAAAACAAGAGATCAGAGAACGCTACGCGTTCTCCGCTCTCATTGTTTCTGAGATACACAAGGCGGGCCCTACGGGGCCCGCTCCATGGATCGAAAAACTTAGTTCGGGGAGAAAGGTCAGTTTGCTTTCGGAGGATCGGGAGGATTTCTCCCCGGCAAAGAAGCGGAAGGGGGAGTCGGGACGGACATCGCGAGCCACTTCACCCAGGCGGGCGCCTTGTCGTTCCAGACGGCTTTGACGGTCAGCGACCAGAGCCCCATCGACCACATCGCCGTATGCAGCCCGAGGATGACCGCGTCGTGCCAGCTCTGCCCGCCCATGTGCGCCACCGCCACCGCCTGCACCTGGCTCACGATCACGATCGCGACGGGCTTCCAGCGGTTGTCCTCCCAGCTCGCGGGGAGCGTGATCGGAAAGCGCGAGTCGCGACTGAGCAACTGCACGATCCACGTGCTCAAGAGCGCCATCAGCGGCACCCACTGATGACCCGTCACGTCCGTGGACGCCTGGCCCAACATTGTCAAAACGCTTGATACGTCCATCTGAAACCTTCCTGCTGTTTGAAAAACACCGATTGCCTGGCCGAGGATGCCCCTAGAACGCGTTTGCCTCGATGTAAGGCCTTCTCCCCGATCTGGGACCCGATCGCCTCTCGGCGCCTCGGTTTTGCGACGTCAGAAGAGGTCCCACCCCACCACGGTTGCCGACGACGTGCCCGATCCGATTGACGTGGGCCCAGTCACCGTGACGACCAGCTTTCGCACCGCGATGCTCGCCGCGTACGGGTAGATGCTCGGCCACGGGACTCTGATGGTCCGAGTGAGGGTGAAGGTCGTCGGGCTCGTCGGGGGAGGCCCGAAGCTGTCGGCGTACGGGACGGCGAACGTCTGGCCCAAAGTGGAGTCCTGCAGCGACACAGCGATCGCCACGGGCAAGTTGGTGACGCTCTGATTGATCGAGATCGAAAACGTCACCCAGAGCGCCTTCGCCCCGCCCATGTGCGTCGCGTTGTCGGTGAGCGTGTAAACGACCGTGAAGGGGCCCGTCCCCGAGTTCACCCCGGAGAACGAGCCGTAAGCCTGGCTCCACTGCGTGCGGCCATCGCATACCGTGGCCGTCGCCTTGCTCGAGGAATAAAGAAGCGCCCCGAGGCAGACTCCCTTGTAAGTGCTCGTCCCCCCGAGTCCCGTGATGGATGGCACCCCGATCGACCCGATGGGGCTGCCCCAGTAGTCCACCGGCACGTTGGGCGACACCACGAGAAACCCCCTCGGTCCGCGGGGGGTTCGGACTCCGGTGGTCGCGTTGCTGTAGCGGGCCCACCTCGGCAGTCCGTAGATGCCCTCGAGCAAGTACAGATAGCCAATCCCGTTGGCCGGAATCGTGCCGGACCAATTGTTCGAGTCGTTGAGGTCGACGCCGTCGTAGCCGCCGGGCAAGTCAGCGGAGACGCTGCTGGTGCGAAGCCTCCCGCCGAGGCGACGCGTGCCCGGACTCGGGGTGATGGGGTCCGTAGCCGAGACGTCAACGCTTCCGAGGAGTAGCGATTTGCCGGTGGATAGAACCGTGTCCACCACGTAGTTCGAATGGTGCCAACGAGAAGTGTCGGAGGTCGAGTTGAAGGGCGCGAAGATCCTGTCCTTCAAGAGCGGGCGCACGTCCCAGAACGTCATGCTGTCGTTGCTCGTCGCGCCGTTCGGCACGCTTGCCACCGCCAGCGGGAGCCAACCCGACGCCGTCCCGGGGAACCCGCTGCCCGGCGTCCCCTGCCGCACGCGGTAAGTCAGCCCGCCGCTCTGCACCTTGGTGACGCTCGCCGCGGCAAAGCCGCCGGTGGCGGGGTTGAAGACGTCGCGATTGTCCGTCTCGGTCGTGACGGTCGTGTACTGGCACTCGACGACGTCGATCCGCGTCGAGCCGCTCACGTTGCCCGTCATCGCAATCATCCCCGAGGCGATCCCCGGGTCGACGACCTCCTTGTAGACGCTCGAGTCCGCGTCGCCGTCCGGCACGATCGCGTACATGACGCCCGGGTCGACCGTGATGGTGAGGCTCCCCACTCCAAACCCCACTCGAAAGCCGTTGAAGATCTCGGCCGTCATAGGCGACGTCAAGGCCGTCACGGGTACCGGCACCGCCCCGTCCGCGTCGAGGTCGTCGGTGCCCGCGCCGATGTTCATCTCATAGCGAAGCCGCTCCGACGCGTTCGCCGCCGCAAAGAGCTGGGCCCGATTAATGTCGCTCGAGAGCGCGCGCTCGAGCGT
>JBAULD010000933.1:0-9965 GCA_049578005.1 Polyangiaceae bacterium | reverse complement strand
CAGTGGCCGCGCTCGCGCGCGACCCCGCCCGCAGGCGCGCGATGGGCGAATCAGCTCGGCGTCACGCGGTGGCGTCGTTTTCCATCGAGCGCATGGCCGACGCATACGAGCGCATCTATTTCGGCGCCGACTGAGGCCGATTGCGGTTTTGCCCGGTGTTCTTACGGATCCGGCAGCGCCGAAGCACATGTGGGTCCCACCGATTTTTCTCGATACCGACGTCGTGACGCGCGTGGCCTTGGTCGAGGGCTACAACACGAACACCTATCAAGCTCAAGACGACCCCAACGTCCCTCTCATCCGCCGTCACCCCTCCGCGTTTACCGGCGTCGACGCAGGCCTCGAGCTGCGTCTCTTGGGCCGCGACACCGACCGGACGACGTTCAACTTCGGCGCTCGCGCCAATCACTACGAACCGCTCACGACCCAGTACCAATCCGACGACGGCGCACTCAACGCCTCGCTGGCGTCGCGCGTGACCATCGGTCCGCGCACGACGCTGGCGGTCAGCGACGGCGCCGCCCTCACGAGCTTCAACGCAGCCCACGTCACCGACGGGACCATCTTCGCGTTCGATCCGACGCAAGTTCGCAGCACGTATTGGCTCGACGACTTCGGCGCCGCCCTAACCCATCAGCTTTCGCCGAACTGGCGCCTGACGCAGTCGCTCGGCCTGACCGTCTCGGGAACCCTGCAATCGGCGCCGACCCAGCTTGCGGACGGCGGTCCGCTCATCGAGCACCGCGGCCTCGACTACGTGATGCCTTACGTCGAGACCGACGTCAACCGCGACCTCACGCCGCGCGCCGCCGTCGATCTGATGGTCCTCTACCAATACGCATGGGAAGTATTCGTTCTCGATTATACGCAGAGCCCGCCGCGCAACATCGGCCCGGACAAGCAAGCATTCCTCACGTCGCTCGCGGGCTGGACCTACCACGAGACCCAAGAGCTCTCGACCGTGCTGCGGGCGGGAGGCGTGCTCGCTTCGGCCCCGCCGCGCGACATCGACCAGCGCGCCGTGCTGTCGCCGGCGGGGATGGCCGAGCTCTACTACGTGCGACCGTTCTTCGATCTGGTGGCCGCGGCCGGCTACACGTGGGGGACCATCAATCCACGACTCGGGGCCGGTCCCACCGCGAACGCGAGTCTTCTCGCGATCGGCATTCCGCACCACGTCGGCGCGTGGGCCAACTTCGCGCTCGTGGGCCGCGCGCAGGCGTCGTACTCGAGCCTGATAACCGGCGTCGGGCAGTCGACCGGCCTCGGCCTGTGTGCTGCCGGCGGGGAAGTCCGATACGGCGTGAGCCGTTGGCTGGGCGCCCTGGCCGGCTTCGATTTCCGGTACGCGACGTTCGACACGCCGGGCCAATTCAATCCCCCGTTTCTTCAGTACGTCTTCTTCCTCGGGTTCAGCGGGTATTTCTCCAGCGACCGGACCCAGCTCCCCCTCACGACGTTCACGGCGCCGGTGCAGCCCCCGGCTTGATGCGGCCCGGTTTCTTTGGGGCTCGGGCAGTGCCCTCGAAAGGCGACTGCTCGTGTCTCGACGGCGGCACTAGCGCGCGCCGATCCGGAGGAGCACGACCTTGATCGTGTCCAAAATGATCGAGAGGTCGAACATCACCGAATAACTCTTGATGTAGTAGAGATCGTATTGAAGCTTGTCCAAATGATCCTCCGCCGTCGCCCCGTATCGACAGCGCACTTGAGCGTGTCCCGTCAGGCCCGGCTTCACGTACAGGCGCTGCCTGAAGTACGGCACTTGCTGCTCGAGCTGTTCGATGAACACGGGGCGTTCGGGGCGCGGTCCGACCATGCTCATTTCGCCTCGCAGAACGTTGTAGAGCTGGGGTAGCTCGTCGATGCGCATCTTGCGGATCACCCGCCCGACGCGGGTGATGCGCGGATCGTTTTCCTCGGCGAACTGGGCGCCCAGCTTCTCCGCGTCGACCCGCATCGACCGGAACTTGTAGAGGGTAAACGGGCGACCGAGCTCCCCCGAACGCACTTGTCGATAAAGGAGCGGTCCCGGCGAGTCGATCGCGATGAAGATGGCGCACAGGACCATGAGGGGTGCGGCGAGGATCAGCCCGGCCGCCGCCACCGTGACGTCGAGCAGTCGCTTGAGCCGCCGGGTCGTCGGCCTCACCCGGAATCCCTCGGCGAAGATGAGCTGCGACGGCTTGAGCTCCCGAACGAAGATCTTCCCCGTCTCGCGCTCGTAGAACGCGACCCCCTCTTCGACTTCGACGCCGCGAAACTTCACTTCCAAGAGCTGCTCGACCGGTAGCGTCCCTCGCCGATCCGGATAGGCCACGAGGACCACCTGGATGCGTTCGCTCGTCACGAGACCATAGAGATCACGATAGGTGCCGATCACGCCCGCTGCCGGATCGACCTGCGACCGATCGCGCGCGAGCATCCCGACGAGCTCGAGCCCGAGGTCCGGCCGCATGCGAACCATGCCAGCGAGCTCGCGCGCGAGCTCGCCATTGCCCACGATGAGGGTCCGCCGCAAAAAGCCCGATCCCTCGCTGACGCCGTTGTAGAGAACGCGCCAGGCCGGCACCGCCAGCATCGAGAGAGCCAGGGCGACGAGGAAAATTCCTCTGCCAATCTCGATCGTGGGCAGGACGTAGAACGCGAGCAGGAGGACGAGGGCGCCGAGGGCCACGCCCCGGAGTGCGCGCTCGTAGACGACGCGCGCGTGCCGTGTGGTCGCGAGGTCGTAGAGGCCGGCGTAATAGAAGGCGGCCTGGAGGACGGCCGCGAAGAGCAGCGCCTTCTTCGCCACATGGGGCATCGTCAGGCCCGCGTGCACGCCGAGGCGGATGCATGCGGAAACGAGCACGGCGACGACGACCAGCGTCCCCTCGTAGCAAAAGAGGAGCAGCCTTCGTGGAGAGCGGAAGAGCTCGACCATGGGGCCCTACGGCACGATGACCGTGTCGCCGAGCTCCAGCGCGATGTTCTGCTGGAGGTCTCCGTGGTCGACCACGGCCGAATAATCGAACGGAATGCGGCGCTCGCCGCGCGCGTCCCGGCGCACGATGACGACGCGGTTGGGTTCCGCGAAGCGCGTGAAGCCGCCGGCCAGGGACAAGCTCATGAGCACGGTGACCTCCTGACTGGGCGCGTACTCGCCGGGCTTGTTCACTTCGCCGACGACGTAGATCTTGTACGACTTGACCTCCTGCACTTGCACCGTCACCGGGGGATCGTCCTGGTAGAAGCGGTGCAGGCGCTGCTGCACGTCGGCGGCGATTTCCACGGCGCTTCGACCCATGGCGGGCACGTCGCCCGACAACGGGAGCGAAATTGCCCCGTCGGGGCGCACAGCTACCTGGGCGCTCAGCTCCTCGTGCTTCCAGACGACGACCTTCAGCAGGTCCCCCGGGCCGATTCGATAGCCGAGCGCGCTCTCGGCCCTCCAGTTGTACCCGGGTGCGGGCGAGCAGCCGGACACGGCAAGCGTGAATGCGAGCGCGATGCATGGCGAGCGCAGGAACATGGAGCGTCCATGATCACGAGCCGCGCCGACGACCTTCGGCGGCCGCGTCCCGCAACACCTCCGCGAACTCTCCCGCCAGAGCCCGCCGATCGTAGCGCCCGATATCCGTCGCGTTCCGCCACGCGTCGAGACGATAGTCGCCACTTCGAAACGCGCGCAGCCGCTCTTCCAGGTGGACGAGGATCCCCTCTTCGTCCCGAGGGTGTACCGCCCGTCCCAGGCCGTGCCGCGCGACCAGCCCGGCGATCGCGCTGCCGGGGGGCGCCAGCGTGAGCACGGGGCGGCCGAGGCGCATCAGCTCGAAAATCTTGGCCGGGTAGATGCGCTCGGCGCCGGCGACGTCGTCGAGCAAGCACAGCGCCGTGTGGCTCGCTCCGAGCTCGCGCAAGACGCGCGCGTGCGAGACGTAGCCGACGCGCTCGACTCCGAGAGCTTCGGTCCCCTCGAACGCGTCGAGCTCGGTGTCGACGATGCGCCCGATGAAGCGGACACGGAGCGAAGGGGCGAGGTCCGGGTAACGCGCGTGCAGGCGCCGCACGGCGCCGAGGAGGCCGCGGGCGCTGGTGAGCGCGAAGACGGTGCCCGCGTGGGTAAGGACGAATCGGTCGCCCGGCGGAGGCGGCAGATCGGCGCGGAAATCATCGGAGTCGTAGCCGTTGGGGATCGTCACGACGCGCCCTGCGTCGAGGAAGGTGAAGCGGCGCAGCAGATTCGCGCGAAACTCATCGGTCGCAACGACGACGGCATGAGCGCTCCGGAGGAGCGCGGCCTCGAGGCCGTCGGCCAGACCGCGCGCGACGGGCAGGGGAGCCATCTCGTAGGCCGCGCGGAGCGTGGTCCACTCGTCGCGATAGTCGAGCACGACGCCGAGGCCCCCGGCCCGCGCCAGCGGGGCGAGCAAGAACTGCGAGAAGGGCGGGGCGCTGACGAGGACGACGTCGTCACGCTTCGATGCGATGCGCTCGAGGAGCGCGGCGTGCGCCGCGGGTTGCCAGAGCACCTGGGGATCGGGGAAGAGGGCGAGCCGAGCCAGGCGCGACACCGCGCCCAAGCCGCGCTCCTTTGCAGTGGCTCGCTCCCGGCGGGCACGCCACGCCGCGCGCTTCGCGCCGTAAGCGGGTTCCAGCGTGCGCGCGCGCGTCACCTCCACGCAAGCCGGCACATCGTCGAGAAGCGATGCGTCCCGCACGGGAACGCTCGGATTGGCGACCGTGAGGACCGCCGGCCTTACCCGGTGGTGCGGCAGATATTTCGCGAGTTTGGTGACGCGCTGGACTCCGGCGCCCCCGACGGGAGGGAAGCTGTACGAAACGAGGAGTGCGCGTAAGTCCTGCAATCGCTCGAGCGCTGCTGCACGCCGCGCGCCCGGCGCGCGTCTCGTTGTCTCGCGGAAGGCGCGCCTTATACTCGTGTGATGTCCTGGTCTCCGTTCGTCACCGTGGTGATGCCCTGCCGCGACGAAGAGCGCCACATCGAGACGTGCGTCCGCACTGCCCTCGCGCAAGACTGGCCCCGCGAAAAGCTCGAAATCCTCGTCGCCGACGGGATGAGCATGGACTCGAGTCGCGAGATCTTGGCGCGCCTGGCGTCCGAGGATCGCCGCATCCAGCTCATCGACAATCCGGCTCGGATCCAGGCCGCTGGACTCAACGCTTGCATCCGTCGGGCGCGCGGCGAGGTCATCGTGCGTATGGACGTCCACGCCGACTACCCGCCGGACTTCATCCGCAGATGCGTCGAAGTACTCGAACGAACCGGGGCGGACAATGCGGGCGGCGCCGCCCGACCACGGTCGCGCACGTTCTTTCAGCGCTGCGTCGCCACGGCGCTCGCCAGTCCGCTCGCCTTCGGCGGATCGCCGTACCGAAAGAAGGACGCGGAAGGGTTCGTCGAGAGCGTGTGGCCCGGGGCATTTCGACGCACGGTGTTCGAACGCGTCGGTCTGTTCGATCCTCGCGCCGTCACGAACGAAGACGCAGAGCTCAATCAGCGGATCGTCGAGGCGGGGGGCCGAGTCTATCTCAGCCGCGACATCCGAGTTCACTACTACCCTCGCGGTTCGATGCGCTCGCTGGCCCGCCAGTATTTCAAGTACGGCAAGGGGCGAGCGCGAACGCTCCTCAAGCACCGCCGCTTTCTGTCCTGGCGTCCCGCGCTCCCTTTCCTCTGGCTCACGGGTGAAGCGGCGCTGCTCGCGACCTCGCCGTGGCAACCTCTCGGAGTGTGGTCGCTCGCGATGTACGCGCTCGTCACGGGGGCCGAGGCGGTGCGCGTCGGGCGGCACGATGGCGTCGCCGCGATACCGGTCATTTGGTCGATATTCCCCGTATTGCACGTTTCCCACGGCGCGGGCTTTGCGGCCGGCCTGATCCGCTACGCGCTCCGTCCCGACTGGGAGTCCGCCGAGCGTCTCGGGCCCACGACTGCGGCCAGCGAACACGTTAGCGCGGCGTAGCGAGGTCTCTCCCTCATTTTCGGGCTCGCGCGCTCCACGAGCACCCTCGGGAACACGATTCGCAAGTGGCGCGACCGTGGCGCTCGCCGGCACGCTCCTTCTCGTCGTCGTGCTGCTGGTGCGACCGCAGGAGTTCATTCCCGCGCTCCAGTCGCTGAGCTTCCTCGACGCCGTGGCGGCGCTCGCTGTCCTGGGAATCGCCGTCGAGCTCGCGCTCGGCAAGCAAAGGACTCTCTACACGCCACAACTTCCCTGGCTGGCGGGGTTCGTCGTGTGGTGCTTTGTCGCCACGGCGATGCGTCTTGGCCTCGAAGGCCTGAGCGTCGCCTGGGAGTTCGTCGGGCTGAGCGCCATCTTCATGTTGGTCGTCGCGAGCGCCGTACGGACCATGGCGCAGTGGCGGGCCGTCGCCGCGACGCTCGTCGCGGTCGGAGTTCTCATCTCGTGCACCTGCATCCACCAGTCGCGCCAGCCGGCCGAATGCATCGAAATCGATTCGTCGGGCCCCGAAGGCGAGAGGTCCGGCGAGGGGACGCCGGACGGACGCTCGTGCGAAGACGCGTTCGGCTGCGAGCAGCAGGGCAAACTGCGAATGGCCTACGCCTGCGAGAAGGTCGGCCTCTTCGGGACGTTCACCGAGGGCCGCCGCGTGCGCTGGCGGGGAACCCTCGGCGACCCGAACGAGCTGGCGCTGCTGCTCGGCGCGAGCATGCCGCTCGCGCTCGCCTTTGCGGCGTCGAGCACGCGCGCGCGAAAGGCCTCCGCACTCGCGGTGGCGGCCGCGCTCGGCGTGACCCTGTATTGTGTCGTGCTCACGGGATCGCGTGGGGGTCAGCTCGTCGTGCTGGCCGTCTTTGGCGCGTACTTCGTGCGCCGTTACGGCTTCCGGGGCGCACTCGCCGGCGCGCTGCTCGCATTGCCCGTGCTCATGTTCGGCGGGCGATCCGGCGAAGAGGCCGAATCGTCGTCGCTCGAGCGAATCGACCTCCTCTACGAAGGCATCGACATGATTCGCGCGCACCCCTTGCTCGGAGTCGGCACGGGGCAGTTCGTCGACCACGCGTTCAACGGAATGACGGCGCACAACTCGTACGTGCTCGCGGCCGCCGAGCTGGGGGCGCCCGGAAACATGCTTTGGCTGATGCTCGTTTACACGTCCATAAAGATTCCCTGGGTCGTCGCCGCCCGAGCGCCCGCGGAGCTCGACCCGTCCGTACGCCCGTTCGCCTTCGCCCTGGTCGTCGCCTTCGCAGGAATGCTCGTGGGCGTATTCTTTCTTTCCTTTTGCTACAAAGCGGTGCTCTTCATCTTCTTTGGCCTATCCGGGGCGCTGTACGGCGTCGTCAAGCGAGCGTGCCCCTCCTTCGATGTCCGCGTCTCGCTGACAGAGGTGGCGCGCGTCGCGATGGCCGACGTGGCCGTTCTCGCGTTCGTCCTCGCCTATAGTCACGTGAAAGGGGCCCACGCGTGATCCGCCGCTGGCTCGGCGTCGTTCTCTTCGCGGCCGCGGCGAGCGCCACGCGCGCGGGAGGGTGTGGAGAGAGAGAAGTATGGCCGGGTCCGAAGTTCGTTTCACCCGCTCCGGCCCCGGCTCCGCCGCCGCCGATCGCGACGGTTCCGCGGACCCTTTCGCACCCGCGCGGCCCGCACCCGCGCATCCTGCTCGGAGCCGATCGCGTCTCGGCATTGCGCCGCCTGCGGACGGCGAACGCCCCGACTTGGCGGGCGCTCGCCGAACGTTGCCAAGAGGACGTTCGCGAGCCCATCGACGCCGGCTACGAGGCGTGGGATTGGGCCAACGCGACGCTCGACCTCGCGACCTGCTACGCAGCCGAGCCGCGGCCCGACTACGTCGCCGCCGCCGTGACCTACTTTCGTGCCCTCCTCGACGATCGCCACAAAGTCGGCGATCGAGCCGGAGGCGACGACGTCGTCCGCCACGACGACGGCTACTCCATTCGCACGCGCGGCTGCTTCGGAGCGCTCGCCTACGACTGGCTGCACGACCTGCCCGGGATGACCCCCGAGCTCCGCGCCCACGCGGTCGATCGCCTGAGCGCGTGGACGAAGTGGTTCTCGGACAACGGCTACAATCGCGATCAGCCGATTGCGAACTACTACGTTGGTTGGTTCGGAGCCGTGGCCTTCTCGGGGATTGCCGTCGACGGAGACGATCCGCGATCCGAGGATTTTTTGAGGCAGGCGCAGCGCCTCTACGGCGCCGAAATCGTTCCCGCCTACAACCGCAAACTGAGCGGCGGAGACTTCCCGGAAGGATGGCAATACGGCGATCTCGTCGGGGCGGTGCTCGCGATCTTCGCCGACGCCGAGTCGCCGTACGCGGAGGGTCCGTCGCCTTTGGACGACTTGGCCTGGCTGCGCCAAGTGGTCGACTATCGCGCCCACGCCCTTTGGCCCGACGGCAAGCACACGTTCGATACGGGGGACTGGTCCGAGAAGCCGGCGGTGGCGCCCGCCCATACTCTGCTCGCGTTGGCCACCGTGCTCCGGCCGGGCGACGTCCGCCAGGGCCACGCCCGCTGGCTCGCCGGCCTGGCCGAAGACCCCCATGAAGAATGGCGGTGGCTCGCTGCGCTGGGCGACGATCCGTCGCGCACCACCGAAGACCCGCGCCGTGGGGCGACGAGCTACCTGGCCCGCGGTACCGGAGTCGTGACGGCACGCACGGATTGGTCACCGCGCGCCGCGTGGTTTGCGCTCGCGCGCGCACCCTCGCTCTCCGATCACCAGCACCTCGACGCCGGGCACTTCGAGGTCGTACGCGGGGCCGACGCCCTCTTCGTCGACGCGGGGGGATACGGCTCGTACTCGAGCCTGAGCCACAACGTCATCGTCGTCGACGACAAGAAGGAAAACGACAACTACGCGCCCAACCAGGGTACCTGGAGCGACACCGCCCAGATCGCGCGATTCGAGGACGCCGGGAGCTTCGTCTATGCGCTCGCCGACTACACGAGCGCATTCAACCCCGCCGGCTATCCCGGCGACCACGCTCAGCGTTCTGTCGCGCGCGCCGAGCGCGAGGTCGTCTTTTCGCGGACGCCCGTCGACGGGATCGCCGCTTCGGCGCGGGTCGTGGTCTACGACCGAATCACCGTCACCAAGCCCTCGTACGCCGTCACGTTCTTGCTGCACGGCGGCTCGCTTCCCGAGGTCCGAGGCAACACGGTGCACATCGCGACCGGGACGAGCGAAGCGCTCGCCACCACGCTCCTCCCCAGCGGCGCGATGCCCGCGCTCGTCCGAGAACCCACCGAACTGGGCGACGGACCCTACTACGCCAACGAGCCTCCCGAAGGGACCGAGAGCGTGCGTGTGGAGATCCGATCGCCGTCCGGCGATCGGGAGCGGAGGTTTCTTCACGCGATTGTGGTCACCGAGAAGGGTGGGCCGTCGCCGGTAGCCGGGCGCATCGACGGGGACGACGTCGACGGCGCGGCGATCGACGACGAGGCGTACGTGTTCGCTCGTTCGGGAGAGCAGGCGCGCCCGGCGCCGCTGGCGTATCGATCCCCGCCCGCGGCGCTCCGCCACGTCGTGGCATCGCTCCCGCCCGGAGGCCGCTACGCCGTCGGCGTCCAGCGGGAGGCCACGTTCTGCCGCGTCTCGCTCGAGCCCAATCCGGCGAGTGCAGGGCGCACGGCGTCGAGCGCGGGAGTCCTGTCGTTCGAGCTTGGGCCGGGTTGTGTCCTGCGGTGACGGCGCGTCTTGCTTTTCGAGAGGCACGGGGTCGGTGAGAGAACCGCGCCAGGATCGCGACGGACGCGAGGATCAGAGAAGTGGGGCTAGCTTCGCTCGTCCGTGAGTGAGCGTCGTTTCTCGAAGAGAAAGGCTCATCGGTCGAGAAGGGAGTTCTCCTCGTTCGGACCTGACCTTCACTTGTTGGCAATCGAGCCTCGCTCGTTGGCACGGGAGCTTCAATGGCAGACTACGGAGCTTCCGTCGTGCGCGAGGGAGCTTCTATCGTTGGCGAGC
>JBAULD010000932.1:0-4644 GCA_049578005.1 Polyangiaceae bacterium | reverse complement strand
GGCTCACAGACAAGGTCAGTCGTACGCGCTCAGACCACCTTATCGCCGAGAAAGAATAGGCCGTTACAGGCGGATATCGCGAATCACAAAGGCAAGAATGATCGCCTGAACCCACGACGCGCAAAAGCGAAACGGCCCGCAGCGCCGATTGGCTCTGCGGGCCGCCCGCGATTCATCGAAATCTCCGGTCTGTCCCGGAAGACTTCGCGCTGGGGATTCTCAGGCGAGAATCTCGGTGAGCGGCGTACCGGTGTAAAGACCAATCTTCGTGGCCGGCAGCCCGTGAGCCGACAGGATCGAAAGGAGGGCCTGCGCCGTGTTGTTGACCGGATTGCGCGGTCCGACGAGCTGGGTCGCGGTACCGGCGCGCGGAAGGGTGAGCGCGGGTCCACGCCCAGTCGAACCGTCGGTGTAGTTGATGTGCTGTCCGCCGAGCTTGAGCTTGCCGCTCGCACCGCCCGCCATGAGGATCGGCATGTCCCAGTGGTTGTGCGTCGCGCCGTCGCCGATGTCGCTCGAGAGGTAGAAGGTCGTGTTGTCGAGGACGGTATTGCCGTCGACGTCGGTCGTGCTGTCGAGAGCCGTGAGGAGAGTCGCGAGTTGCTGAATCTCCCACGTGTCGATCTTCGTCAGCTCGGCGAGCTTCGTCGGATCGCCGTTGTGGTGCGACGTGCCGTGGTGCGGAGTCGAGCTTCCAATCAGGAACTGATAGTCGTTGTTGCTCGTTCCGTTGCCGACCATATACGTGATCGACCGGGTGATGTCGCAGGTGAAGGCGAGGCCCATCAGCTGCACGAAGAGCGGCATGTCCGCCTCGAGCACCGTGCTCGGCGTGATACCCCGGTCGAAGTTCAGCACGCCGGGCGAGGCGGGCTTTGCCGGGATGGTGCACATGAGCGGCTTGGCCGTCGCCTGAATCTGGAGCTGCATCTCGATGTCGCGCACGGACGTCAGATACTGTTCCAGCTTGGCCTTGTCCGCCGTGTTGAGCTTCGCGGAGAGCGAGGTCGCCTGCGCGACGACGCTGTCGAGGATGCTCTGCTGGTTGGCCGCCCGAGCGGAGGCCGCCGCGGTGCTAGCCGGCGTCGGCATGCTCGTCGTCGCGCTCGTGGCGCCGCTGAACATCGCGTCGAAGAGCAGCGACGGGTCGTAGATGTTCGGCAGAGCGGCTCCCGCCTTCCACGATAGCGTTCGCGAGAAGCTGCAGTCGGCTCGGTCGCACAGACCGTTGTCGCCCTGGAGTCCGATCTGCATCGACGACATCCGCGGCGGTGTGCCGGCGTTGAGCACGGGCAGCAGCAGCTGATCGACGCTGTTTCGGCCCGTATCGGTGGCGTGACCGTCGACCGACATCATGTTGAGCATGATGCCGGTTCCGGAACCGTGCCCACCGGGGGGATTCCCCGTGGGGGACGGCTGCGGGAGAGCGAGGGCTTCATGGTCCAGCCCTGTGAGGATCGCGATCTTCTTCTGCACCGGGGCGAGCGAGGCGAGAATGGTAGGAAGAGTCCATCCCGTGCCGACCGTCGTCGGGGTGAAGTTGTACATCACCATTCCGTTGGGAACGAACCAGGACATGAAGCGTCGCGGGGCCACCGTCGTCGCCGCGCCCGCTCGCCGCGTCCAGAGCGCGGACGGGAGGAAGGGCAGGCTAATGAACGCCCCGGCCCCGGCCAGAAACAACCTACGAGATTTGTTCGCGCTCATGTGACATCTCCACCTTTCGTATCGTTAGACATCACGGTCCGCCCCGAGTGGTGAGGAAGGCGTCGCTGGTTGCGACGGCCTGGAGCAGCCCTTGCCAAGTTCCGCTCTTCTGGAGGGGGGCGGCGATGCCCGTGATGTAGGCCGTTGCGTCTGCAGCGTCGAAAGTGCGACCCACTCCGTAGGTCAGGGCTTGCTTCACCACGCACGCCGTGAAGCGCGGGTCCTGGGCGATGAACGCGCCGATGGCTGTCGGGCTGTTCAGCATGGTCAGCGTGCTCGAGCCCGCCGGATAGAGGCCGCCCGACGGGTCGATCGTCTGTCCGTTGTCGGTCGTCCGGTAGGTGCCGACTGCGTCGAACAACTCGAACGGGAAGCCGGCGTTGTCGATCGACACGTGGCAACCGGCGCAGCTCGGGATCGACTGGTGGGTCATCAGCGTCTGCCGGACGGTCTGATTCGGCGGAACCGTCGGGAACAGGGGCACGTTCGGCGGCGGCGCCGGGGGCGGGCTGCAGAGCATGTTGGTCAGGAGCCAGTTTCCACGAAGGACCGGAGAGGTCCGCGTCGGGAACGCCTGGGTGGTGAGGAAGGTCTCTTGCGTGAGCACGCCCGCGGTGCGTTGCGTGCCGGAGAGGCTCACCTTCGTGAACGTCGTCTGCGTCGCCGGTACGCCGCTGATTCCGTAGAACTGAGCCAGCCGGCCGTTGACGTAGTCGTAGTTCGCCTGGACGATGTCCGTGAGCGGCGCGTTGTTCGCGATCATCCCGTTGAAGAACGCGGTGGTCTCCGGCGCGATCGACGCGAGGAGGGCGTTGTCGACGTTCGGAAACATCGTCGGGTCGGGCGACACCAACGAGTCGTCCTTCACGCTGAGCCACTGCCCGGCGAAGTCCGTGCCGAGCGACGTAGCCTTCGGGTCCGCGAGCATGCGGGTCACCTGGGCACTGACCGTGGCGCCGCCCTTGGAAAGCATTCCCATGTCCGCGGCGGCGGTGAGCGTCGCGTCGGGCATGCTGCCCCAGAGGAAGTACGAGAGCCGGCTCGCGATCTCGTAGTCGCTGAGCGGGGTCGTCGCGGTCGACGTCAGGCTGTAGTTCGGGCTTCCGAGCTCGACGTGGAAGAGGAAGTACGGAGAGTCGAGCACCGACTGGAACGCAGCCGACAAGCCGTCCATCACGGCGGTTGCGCTGCCGGCGGTCGTTTGGGCGGTTTGGACCGTGGTTGCGAGCGTGACTTCGGTCTGCACCTCGGCCGTGGTCACCGCGCGGCGCCAAGCGCTCTTCATAAAGGCGGTGAGGATGGTCGAGTAGCAGGTGGAGGCCGTCGCCGCGGTCGGCTCGCAGAGCATGATCTTGGAGCGGATGGGGTCGCCGACCGGCCGTGCGAGCAGCTCGGTGATGGCGGCCACAGCCCCGGTGTTCTGCGAGGAGAAGAGGAGATCCGAGTAGGTCAGCGACGAGCCGACTGTATCGAAGTTGTCGACCGAGCTGTCGCTCGGGAACGAAGCGGTGAACGTGGTGCTGGTCCCGAAGAGGTCTCGAATCGTGTTCCCCCACTCGTTCACGTTCAGCCGGCGCATGATGACGCGGCCGGCGTCGAGCGGTCCCGCCGTCGGCAAGCCGTTCGCGAGCGAGCCAGTGCCCTGCATCGTCGGGGGGGCGCCGTTGTTCGTGCCCGTGGTTGCGGCGCCCGGCGTGTTGGTGCCCGTGGTTCCGGTAGCGGGCCCGCCAGCCCCGGTTCCGCCGCCACCGCCACCGCCACCGCCGCCACCCACGGTCGTCCCTCCGTGCTCACCGGTGCTCGGCAAGCTCGCGGCGCTGCAGGCCGAAGCGATCAACAGCAAAACAGTACCCCACCTGCGGCGAAGCACGAAACCATCCTTGGTCGTCCACATGGAACACTCCTCCGATTTACGAGGGGTAATGACTCAGCGACCTGCGCGCGTCGTCGGGGTACCAGGCACCCTTGTCGCCACGCTACTTCAGCCCGGCCTCAACTAACACGTTTCGCGGAGCCTTGCAGCCTGCGGCTCCCTTGTGAGCGCTGTGAGCGCGGGGGTCGAGGCTCGCGGCTTTTTGATGCACGCGATACATGTGATTCGAGGGCCCGTGAATCCGTCACCAAAGGCTCAAATACCGTTGAGGTTCTGCAATATACAAGGCCACTGGACGGTGGCGGGTTCGGGTCTGGCCGTTGTTCCAATCACGTTGCCGTTTTGCGGTTGCAATGGAATCAAAGATTGAGGGATGTCAGCGCGGGGAGCCGAAGGTTTTTGGGGCGATCGACTCGCCGGCGTGAGCCGATTCCTGCTACAAGTGCAGCATGTATGGGATGAGAAATCGCGACGGGATGCGGGCGGAGCGGGGGCTAGGTAATTCGACGGTGGGTTGGACGATTGCTTTACTCCTGCCGATGTCGCTCGCGGCGTGCCCGGGTTCGCTGGCGGACCCCGGTGAGTTCGAGACGGCGAACGGGTCGGGGTCCAGTGGGGCGAATGGCGGCACGGGCTCGGGCGGTGCCGCGGGTTCCAGCGGATCGTCCAGTGGCTCCAGCGGCGCGGCGGCCAATTGCGATGCGCCGACCTTGCTCGCCACCACCTGCGGCTTTGCCGGCTGTCATGGCGGTGGAGGAAGCGGTCAGGCCGGTCTCGATCTGTCAGCGGGAAGCCAGGCCGATCTCGCGACGCAAATGTCGATGGACTACCCCGGGGAGACCATCGTCGACCCCGGAAACCCCTCCATGAGCGCCCTCTACAACAAGCTCATGCCGAACGCCAAGGGCGGGAGCGGGACGATGCCGCCCACGGGCGTTCCCTTGACTTCAGACCAGATGAATTGCGTCGCATCCTGGATAACGAATTATATGCCTCCGGCGGGTGCCGGCGGCAGCAGCGGCGGCACGGCGGGTAGCAGCAGCAGCGGCGGCACGGCGGGCAGC
>JBAULD010000931.1:0-1598 GCA_049578005.1 Polyangiaceae bacterium | reverse complement strand
GTCCGGCCGAGCCCCTGACCCTTCTCGGCCAGGAGCCGGCGCTCGGCGTTCGTGAACCGCAGGCGCCTCGTGCCGAGGCGTTCGCGCAGCACCCGGTCTCGGCTTGCAGGTAAGCGATGGCCAGCCGCTGCCTCCGATGGATCCAACCGGCCATCAGAAGGACGAGAAATTGGACTGGTGCGGCCGCCTTCGGAGGTCTCACGGCCGGGCACGATAGTCGCGGGCGGCTCCCGCGCCAGAGTGCGCTCCCATTGCGAAAAGCGCTCCGATTCGTGCCCGGCCCAGTTTCGGGACAGGACGGCGTCGCGGATCAACAGGGGCACCGATGGACGATACTGCCCGGATGTTCCTGTATGCAAGCCTGGCGAAGCGACGTGGTTTGAGGCGTAGGCAGTAGTCGGTTTCACATCGGGGACTGCTCCAGCACGCCGTAGACCACCGTGTTTTCCAGCCTCCTCCGGAACCGCGCCGAAAGCCTCGACAGCGCCCGCAGGAGCCGGGCGTGACGCATTTCTTCCCGATTGAGCCGGCGCGCCTCCACGATGCAGGAGCGGGTCACGACGGGCGACCATCTATGAGGGCGAAAGAAGTCGAGCCCAATCGGGGCCGCAAACTTCCACGGCGCCCCTCCCGCGACCAGGATCTTGCCCCAAGCGCGCATCTGCTGGCGCAAGCCCTCGGGCGAGATGTTTTCGAGAACCCACCTGCGCATCGAAGGAAGAGCACGGAGCTCGTCTGCTAGGGAGCCGACCACCGTTTCGTCCAGGTAGACGAGCAAGCCCTCGGTGATGACGACGACCCTTGGATGAGTAGCGGCAATTCGACGGAACATATCCTGCCGAGCCTGAGCATCAGCGAGGTTGACCGCGATTCGCTCGACGGTGCACGCAGGTTGCTCGCGTGCGAGAACTTCCGTTTTCGAGCGGAGGATCGCCGGCTGATCGGCTTCTATCCAGACGAGTGACCTTGGAAGCGGCAATCGGTAGGGACGGGCATCCAACCCGGCGGCGACGTTGAGAACGGCGTTGGCGTCTAGGCTTCTGATGCTGTCGAGAATCAGTTCGTCGAAGACCTTAGTGCGCACGGATAGTCCCCAAGTGAGCCCCCGCGTTCCGGGATGCGCGAACGGGAGGCTCGGCATGTTCTCCGCGATGCGCCGTCCGCGTTCACCAGCCAACCGACGAGCGAAGGGATCGTTGAAGAGAGCATCAGGTCGCTCGGATTCCAATGCGCGGTGGAAAGCAACCCATCGCGCGGTGTCCGCGACGTCTTCGATGAGCCGATGCGAGCTCATTGTATTCCGCCCCTCGGTCGCATCAGCATCCGCAGAGCCGTGAGCGGAAATTCTCGGAGGTACCCCGCGTCCCAAAGCCTTGACGACGGAATGAGCATCGCGAATGGTCGTCCACCCAGTTCGAGCGTGGCGAGCACCAATGGTAGTCCGAAGTATTGGACGGGCACGAGGTCGGTCGACGAGCAGCTTGCCGCAGACCTTCTCTTCGTGATGCGCGAAACAGCCTGTTGGTAGCTTTCGCCGGTCGAAGCCATCCGAGTTAGGGCTTGGGAGCGAAACTTCTTGTGAGCGTGTCGGTTCGCCA
>JBAULD010000930.1:0-1674 GCA_049578005.1 Polyangiaceae bacterium | reverse complement strand
GAGAGCGCCAGCACGGTCAACTTGCTGGCGACTTGTGCACGCAACGCCGGATCGAACCTCTCGCCGAGGGGGCCCATCGTCACTCCCACGAGCGCCTGGAAGCGATTGCCGGCTGCGCGGAGATCGTCCTCGACCCACGGACAGGTGCGAAACGCCTCTTCGACGGCGCGCTCGTCCCACGTGGCCACCCTCGCGTTCCCCGATGCGGCGACGAGGCGCACCGGGATCGCGTGTTCGATCGTGCCGCGCGATCGGATGACGCTTCCCGCTTCCATTCGTTGCGCGGGAGTATCCAAAATCGTCGCGGCCAGATCGAATCGCCCTTGGAGGATCAGGGCCAGCGCGAAGCCCGAGGTCTCTTCGTCCGGCACGAGGTCCTGCACGACGGCCGCGCGCGCGAACGCCTCGCGCGCATCGTCGGGCAGATCGCTGAATGCGTCGATATCGGACAGATCGCTTCCGCGAAGCGATGCACTCGGAGGAATGCGGGATTGAATCTTGGGCTCCCGCCGGGTGGGGATCCGGGCGGGAGGCCTCGCGATGAGCGGAGCGCTCGTCACGACTTCGTCGATATCCGGCGACGGGAGCGCGGGAGAAAGCCTGACGGGCACCGGGTGCTCCAGCGCGGGGGTGTCGGCGTCGCCGTCGGCCCACGGATCGAGCATTCCGGCGTGCTTTTCCGCCGCGCTCGGAACGTGTGGCTCCGGCGGACTCGAGAGCGACGAACGCTCGTTGTGTAGGACCGGTGTCTCCATCCGATCACGGGGAATCGAGGGGCTCGAGTCCACGATGACTTCGACGGATAACTCCTCGACTTCATCGGGATGGGTCGCCCGACTCTCGTCGAGAAGATTGACGTTGCGGACATTCGACAACGGAAAAGCGGAGAGGCTCGCGCTCGAAGACTGTGGATGAGAAGCGAGCCATTCGGCGAGCTCCGCGCCGTCGTGGGCGAGCTCGAGCGCGCGATCGTCTTGCTCGGCTTCGCCGGCCGCTTGTGCCGCCCGTCGCAGCCATACGAGCGCGTCGATTCGCTCGTTGCGCTTCCAGAGCGCCTCGGCCGTTTGAAGAGCCCACGTCACGTCCTCGGTGTCCGAGTCGATGGCGGGCGGGATGCCGGGCATGCGAGCGTATTCGTACCACGCCGCACTCACATCGCGCGCAGCAGATAAACGCGTCCGTCGTCCGAGCCGACGACCACGGAGCCGTCGCCGAGGAGCGTCACCGGCGCGTCCACGTCGCCTCCGGTTCGGAAGCGCCAGAGGAGGTCGCTCGTCTCGCCGACCGCGTACACGAAGTCGTCCTGGGCGCCGAAGAGGACGGCCCCCGTGTCGTCCTCCAGCGCCCCGCCGTGTACACCGAACTCGCGGGCGCCCGTTCCCTGAATCGTGAATTGTCCGATGACTTTCCCGTCGTCCGCTCGAACGCGCACTTCGCGAGGCGTGGGCCCGTACACACCCGCCAGGACGTCGCCGCTCCGCGTGACCGAGAGCGTGCCCCGCACGTATCCGCCCACGTTGGCGCGCCAGATCACCCCCCCCGCGTCGGGATCGAGCCGAACGATCTCGTCGCCGTCCGTGCCGAAAAATACCGCGCCGTCGTCCCCGACGGCCGGCGCACCGTCGACATCCGCGCCGAGATCGACGCTCCATGCCAGCGTCCCTTGCTAGGTGA
>JBAULD010000929.1:0-7289 GCA_049578005.1 Polyangiaceae bacterium | reverse complement strand
GGACACGACCTTGTCTCGGATGACTGCTCCAATATCGGCAAGGCGAACATTACCGCTTGCATCCGTCGGGCGATCGAATGCGGCCACGGTGCACAGCTCCTGGCCGGCTCCCTCGGCGACGACGATGACGGCATGCGAATTCTGCGAGAGCCGCCGCTCGAGGTGGGCGAGGAGGCCTCCGTCTCCCTCCAAGACGAGCGGCACTTCAGGAACAAGTACGACATCGACGTCGGTGGAGGCGATCGCCGCATGGCACGCGATGAAACCGGAGTGGCGCCCCATCAACTTGACCACTCCAACGCCGTTCAAAGCACCTGTCGCCTCGACGTGGGCGCTTCGAATGACGTCGACTGCAGCGGAGAACGAAGTCTCGAAGCCGAAGCTCTTGTCGATAAAGTGAATGTCGTTGTCGATTGTCTTGGGTACGCCCACGACGCCAATACGCAAATCGCGCTTGTCGATCTCTTCGACGATCTTCATGGCTCCGCGCAGCGTCCCGTCGCCTCCGACTACGAACAAGACCCCGATGCCGAGGCGTTCGAGCGTGTTCACTATCTCACCGGGGTCTTGCTCGCCGCGAGACGTACCGAGCGCGGTCCCCCCGTCATGATGAATGTCGTCGACGAACGCGGGCGTCAGCTTTACCGGCGGGTGCGGTGTACCCGGCACGAGTCCGGCATAACCGTACCGAAAGCCGAATACTTCATTGATCCCGTAGCCGCCGTACAGCTCGAGAACGAGTCCCCGGATGACATTGTTGATTCCGGGGCAGAGGCCACCGCAAGTCACGATCCCGCAGCGGAGGCGGGACGGATCGAAGTAAATTTGGTCGCGCGGTCCCGCGAGCTCGAAGGCCGGCATTCGTGAAATCCCCGAACCGTACTCCGCGACCTTGGATAGATGGTCGTCGAGCGGCACGCGATCCGCTTTGCCGACGTAGTGTATCGCCGAACGTGCCAGCCTGTGCGTGAGCGGCGACGGATGGCGGCAAGGACCGAGGATCTTGACATCGAGATCGCCGGCGACGACTCGCCCGGTCCTCTGAGGGACGGTCAGCGCAACAGCCATGGCGACGAGAGGCTACACGGTGGTCCGTTTCGCGACGCTTTCGGCGACGTTGCCACTCGGTACCGGTTCGACGGCGTCCTCGGGCCGCGGGGCCCCCTTCGGACATTCCGTCCGGTACACTGGGGCGACTCATGACCAGCCGAAGACCCACGATCGCTACGTTACTGGTCTCAGGACAGGACCGACGAGGCCTCGTCGCCGCCCTCGCGCAGGTCCTGTATGGCCACGGCGCCAATATTCTGCAGGCCGACCAATACACCGACGCGGACGCCGGACAATTCTTTCAACGAATTTCTTTCGATCTCTCCGAGAGCCACACGGACCGCAACGCCGTCGAACACGCCATCTCCGAGGTGGCAGGTAGAATGGGCCTCGTCTTTCGTCTCGCGTACGCGGAGGCAAAGAAGGGCCTCGCGCTATTCGTCTCGCGCTACGGCCATTGCTTGTACGACCTCTTGTGGCGTCACCGCCTGGGTGAGCTCGACTGTGCGATTCGCGTTGTCGTCGCCAACCACCCCGATCTCGAGGACGTGGCCAAGCAATTCGGAGTGCCCTTCCACTTCGTGCCGGTTCGCGCCGACGACAAGCGCGGCGCCGAAGCGCAGCAGCACCACATCCTCGCTTCGTACGACGTCGATCTGGTGGTCTTCGCACGCTACATGCAAATCGTCTCGAGCGAATTTTTGGAGCATTACGACAACAAGATTATCAACATTCATCATTCGTTCCTGCCCGCGTTCGTCGGTCAGAAGCCTTATCACCAGGCCCACGCGCGCGGTGTGAAGCTAATCGGAGCAACGGCCCATTACGCGACGGCGGAGCTCGACGAGGGTCCCATCATCGAGCAAGACGTCGCACGCGTATCGCACAGAGAGACGATCGACGACCTCGTCCGAAAGGGACGCGATCTCGAGAAGGTCGTCCTGGCGCGTGCCGTACGGCTGCACATCGAGGACCGAGTCCTCGTGCACGGGAACAAGACGGTCGTGTTCGAGTGACAGCATGCGATGCGGGCGGGCGCATCCTTTGCGCCGGGAAGCCGGGCAGCCAAAGGGGGGGCCCGCCCGTGTAGCGTCGGCACGCGGGATGCTCCGCGTACAGATGACGCTGTCCATGTCGCACGGAGGAGAAGAGAGTGCGGTGGCCGAGGAGGTCGTCGGACGCATCGTCGCCCGCGTGCTCCAGCGGGAGGCCGGCGACCGCGGACACGCGATCCACGAAGTTGTCGGCGAGACCCTGTTTCACGAGCGCTCTCGACTCGAAGACGCCAGCGGTCCTCGAGCAGATGCCGATAATGCCTTCTACAAGCATGTGGCAAGAAGACTTGCCCGGGCTGAGGCCGGATCCGACGCTGCACTGGTGCGGGAAGTCGTGCGTCACTACACGGATGAAATCCGCGGACACTTCGACCGGCGCGTGTACGCCGTGGCAACGCGTCTGCTCCCGGTGGGGTTGAGCGCACTGCTCAACGGGCTGTCCCCGCTGCACTTCCTCACCCGCGCTCGCGACCTCCCGAGCATCGAAAAGAACGTGGTCCTCGACGGCGAAATCGAGAAGCTTCAATCCTTGGCCCGCGTGGGCACCGTCATTCTCGCGCCGACGCACAGCTCCAACCTCGATTCGCTCCTTCTGGGGTTCGCGATCTTTCGCATGGGACTGCCACCGTTCTCGTACGGAGCCGGCCTGAATCTATTCACGAATCCGCTGACCAGTTTCTTCATGAACCACCTTGGCGCCTACACCGTCGACCGGAGCAAGACGGACCCTCTGTACAGGTCGACGCTCAAGGAGTTCGCGACGGTGCTCCTCGAGCGGGGACACCACAACCTATTCTTTCCGGGCGGGACGCGAAGCCGCTCCGGCGGCGTGGAGACTCGTCTCAAGAAGGGGCTACTCGGAACGGGCATCGCCGCTTTCAAGAACAACTTGCGCTCGAAGAAGCCACGACCGCGGATCTTCGTGGTCCCGGCAACGGCCACGTATCCGCTCGTCCTCGAGGCGAAGAGCCTCATCGTCGACTTTCTCGAGCGAACGGGCCGAGGCCGCTACGTCCGATCGGTCGACGAGTTCAACGTGGTACGCCGATGGGTTGATTTTCTCTCGGGCCTCCTCCGTTTGAGGCTCCGCATTCCGCTCGTCATCGGCAAGCCGTTCGACCCTTTCGGCAACGAGGTCGATGCGTCGGGCGCCTCACACGACGCCCGCGGTCGTCTGGTGGACCCCTCGCGCTACCTCGTCGCGGACGGCGAACTCGTCGACGATCCGGCGCGCGACGCCGAATACACGTCGGAGCTCGCATCTCGGCTCCTTCAGGTCTATCGCGCGGACAACGTCGCTCTTCCCCCGGCAATCCTAGCTTTCGCGCTGTTCGACCTCCTTCGCCGAAGGTCGCCGGGGCTTGATCTTTATCGCCTTCTTCGCGGCGTCGATCCCGACGCGAGGTTCCCGGCTGCGGCCGTCGGCGCGGAGCTGAGCGCCCTCGTCGCGGAGATCCGTGCCCTGGCGCGCGATGGTAAGATCCGCGTCGGGGCGGAAAGCGTCGATCCGACCGTCGTCGTTCGACGCGGGCTCGAGACATTCCGCACGTATCATTCTGTGCCGGTCATCGATCGCCAAGGCGAAGACTTCGTTATGCGCGACGCGAATCTCGCCTTCTACTACCGGAATCGGCTCGAGGGATACGGCCTTCGGGGCTCCACACCCTTGATCGGGCCCGATCCATGAACCGGGAAGTCCGCGTGACGGTCATCGGCGCAGGCAACTGGGGCACGACCCTCGCTCACAGGATGGCGTCGAACGGTCACCTGGTCACGCTCTGGACTCGCGACCCCGCCCAGCGCGAAGAGATCAACGTGCTCCACACGAATCGCCGTTCCGTTCCTGGACTGGCCATCGCACAGAACGTCCGGGCGGTCACCGACATGAAGGAAGCGATCCTAGGGGCCACACTAGTGCTTTTCGTGGTTCCTTCTCAGGCCTTCCGAGCGGTCGCGTGTGTCGCGGCAGATTTTCTCTCGCCGGAGCAGCTCGTGATTCACGGGACGAAGGGTCTCGAGCGCCGCACCCACCGCAGAATGAGCGAAGTCTTGCTCGAAGAGACCTGCGTTCGGCAAATCGGTGTGCTTTCGGGGCCGAACCTCGCGTCCGAGATCGCAGCCGAGAAGCCGGCAGCTACGGTCATCGCGTCCCACTTTCCCCGCGTAGTCCGCCTCGGTCGAAAGGCGCTCTCGAGCCCGCGGACGATGGTCTTCGCAGGCGACGACGTCGTCGGCGTGGAACTCGCCGGCGCGTTCAAGAACGTCGTCGCCATTGCCGCGGGGATGGCGGAAGAACTCGGGATGGGAGAGAACGCAAAGGCATTCCTGATGACCCGGGGGCTGGCGGAAATGGCGCGGCTCGGCATCGCTCTCGGGGCTCGCCCGCTCACGTTCGCTGGTCTCACCGGAGTCGGCGACCTGACCGTGACATGCGCCAGCGCACAGTCGAGAAACAATCGAGTCGGGCGTGCGATCGTTCGGGGCGCAGCCCTGTCGGACGTGCTCCGGGAAATTGGAATGGTGGCGGAGGGCGTGTACGCGTCGGTTTCGGTCCATGAACTCGCGGCCGTGCACCGAATCGACTTGCCGCTGATGGAGCACGTATATCGCGTTCTCTACGAGGGGCTGTCGCCCGCGGCGAGCGTCGAAGAACTGATGCGCTTGCCCGCCGGCAACGACGTCGATGCCTTTACCAAGGAAAGGTCGACTCCCGAGACGTAACACGCAAAAGCTGCGCGTGCGCGAATGCACTTCGCTGTTTGCCTTAGCAACGCAATCCCCCTCATCGGGGTTTCACGCGGGGCACTCTTCATGCTTCAACGGCATTGTCATGGCCGAACCGCGAACGTTGCGCTTCTACGGATATGTCGAGCGCCCTTACGAGTCCGTGCGTGCCCTGCTCCGTGCAGAGCCGATCGCATTGCTGAGTCGGGCGACGACCTCGGCCGCAAAGCGGGCGCAAGAGCTGGTCGCCAACCTCCGCGTCGGCCTCGGGGGGGTGGAGATCGGCGTGGACGTGCGGACGACCGTTCGTCAAATCCGAGAGGAAGCGCCGCTCGCCGGCCTACCTCCCGTCACGATCGTCGAGCTCGGCTGGGAGGCGGTACGCGCGCCCGGCCTCTTCCCCCTCATGCACGCGCAGCTCTCGGCATGGCCGACGCTATCGACCGAGACGCAGCTCGAAATCGAGGGGGAATACCAGCCGCCGTTCCGCGGACTTGGAAACACCCTCGACGCCGTGCTTCTTCACCGCGTCGCGCAAGCCTCGGTGCATCGCTTCCTCGAGGACGTCATCGCCCAGATCGGCCGCGAGCTCTCGGCGTGAGCCAGGGCCGCACGTCATGACCGCAAGGTTCTCGACGCTGGCCGAGCTCTGCGAAAAGAGCTGCCTGGCGTTCGCGGAGCGGCCCCTCTTCGGCACCAAAGAGCGAGGCGGTTGGACGTGGACTCGATACGGCGAGTTTCGAGGCATCGTCGCCGACTGCCGCGCAGGGCTCGCGGCCATGGGCGTCGGCCCGGACGACAAGGTGGCCCTCGTCTCGAACAACCGCGTCGAATGGGCGGCGTGCGCGTACGCCGCGTACGGGCTTGGGGCAACGGTCGTGCCGATGTACGAGGCGCAGCTGCCCAGCGAATGGGAATTTATCCTGGGCGACTGCGGAGCCAAGATCGTCTTCGCCGCCAACCCGGCGATTGCGGCGCGGCTCGCGGCCGTAGCCAGCCATTTACCTTCGCTCCAGCACATCCTCCACTTCGATGGCTCCGATAAGGATCCCGACTCGTTTGCCGCGCTGCGAGAGAGGGGGCACGGCAAGCCGGTAGCTTTGCGCGAGCCCGCCCCCGATGTGACGGCGAACTTGATTTACACCTCCGGCACGATGGGCAAGCCCAAGGGGGTGATGCTGAGCCACGGCAATATCGTGTCGAACGTGAATGCCCTTCACGATGTGTTCCCCTTCGATCCCGACGATCGCTCCCTATCCTTTTTGCCGTGGGCGCACGCCTTCGGGCAGGCCGAACTTCATACGTTCCTCAGCATGGGATGCGCGCTCGCGCTCAACCGAGACGTAAGGCAGCTCCTCGACGAAATCGCCGAGGTCAAGCCCACTGTTCTCGTCGCCGTGCCAAGAATATTCGAACGACTTTACGCTGCGGTTTGGGAACAGCTGCGCGATCGACCCGAATTCGTGCAGTCGCTGGTTCGTAGCGCCGTTCGGTGGTCGACCAGGCTCGCGCACGGCGAGCGCCTCGGCGTTTTGGAAAGCCTCGGCCTGCGTGTCGCCGACGCGCTGGTCTTCTCCAAAGTGCGCGCTCGGTTCGGCGGACGCCTGAAGTACGTCATCTGTGGAGGCGCGGCCCTCGAACCGGAGGTGGGCCACTTCATCGACGCAATGGGGTTGACGGTGTACGAGGGGTACGGCCTTACCGAAACGAGCCCGATCGTTTCGGCGAACAGTCGTGGCCACCGGCGATTGGGTAGCGCCGGGAGGATTCTCCCGGGCGTGCGGGTCGTCATCGACCGAGCCGCCGGCGAAGGTGCTGACGGCGAGATCGTCGTCTACGGCCCGAACGTGATGAAAGGCTATCACAATCGACCTGACGAGAGCAGTACGCTTCTCCCGGACGGCGGATTCCGAACCGGCGACCTCGGTCACCTGGACGCGGACGGCTATCTCTTCATCACGGGCCGGCTCAAGGAGCAATTCAAGCTTCAGAACGGGAAATACGTCATGCCCGCTCCTTTGGAGGACAGCCTCAAGATCTCACCGTACATCGCGAACGTCGTCATTTACGGCGACAACCGGCCTTACTGCGTCGCGCTCGTACTCATCGATATCGTGCACGTTCACCGTTGGGCGAAGGAGAAAGGGATCGAACTCCACGACCCCACCAACGACGAACGCGTGATCGCGCTGGTCCGTCAGGAGATCGAGGAAAGAAGCCTGGAATTCAAGCGCTTTGAAAAGCCACGCGCGTTTGCCCTCGCGATCGACGAATTCACTCCTGAAAACGGGATGATGACACCCACTTTGAAGCTGAAACGGCGCCTAGTCTTGGGCAAATACAAGGCGCTCCTCGACGCGCTATACGCCAAATCGAAGAGCGACGACGCGGCCTAAAGCACGGCGCTGTGTACTAAAGACTGTCCCTAGAGTCCGCCCCGCCTTTGAGGCCCCCACCCCA
>JBAULD010000928.1:0-31726 GCA_049578005.1 Polyangiaceae bacterium | reverse complement strand
GGTCGCCGCCGACGAAAAGGACGTCGAGGCGCTCGACGGTCTCGTCGGGCTTCTCGAGAAGAGGAGTCCCAGCCAGCGGCTTGCCGAAATTCTCGAGCTCCGGGCGCGGTCCTCGGCGAACGATGGGCAGCGCAGGGCCGACCGAGTGCGGGTGGCCGAGCTCTTCGGGGCCGCGCTCGACCGCCCGAAGGAAGCGATCGACGTATGGCGCGACATCGAGCGCGAGTTCGGAGAGGCGGACGACGCGGCGGCTGCGCTCGCCGGCTTGTTGCGGACGACCCAAAGGTGGGGTGATCTCGCGAACCTGCTGGAGCGCGGAGCCGCGCGGGCGTCGGACAATGCGACGCGCTCGGATCTATTTCGACAGCTTGGCGACGTCCACCGGGAGCGGCTCGACGCCGCGGCGGCCGCTGTCGAAACGTACGCGCGTTCGCTCTCTGCCGACCCGACGAACCCCGGCGCCCGAGCGGGACTGCTCGCGCTCGCGAACGAAGCCGGGCTGCGGGCCTCCGCCGTTGCCGTGCTGCTTGGCGCGCTGCGCCTGAGCGACGACTGGCGGGGCATACTGGACTTGACCGAGCAGCGGCTCTTGGCGGCCGACTCGGATCTGGACAGGCTCGCCATCTTGCGCGAGGCCGCCGAAATCTCGGAGCGGCGCGCGGCCGACCCGAACGGGGGATTCGAGGCCATGAGGCGCGCGTTCGTGATCGCGCCGGCCGACGAGGGTATCGAGCGCGAAGCGACGCGCCTGGCCGGTGCAGCCGGCGCTTGGGACCGGCTCGTCAGCGCCTACCGAGAAGCGATCGAGCGCACGGCATACGCGGACACTGCGCTCGTGGCACGGCTGCGTGCGAGCGCGGGTGCGACGCTGGAAACGCGACTCGGGGACGCCCGCGGTGCCCTCGCGGAGTACCTGCAGGTCGTCCGTGACACGGGGGACGTCGCCGTCGGATGCGACGCGCTCCGTGTCGCGGGCGGGCTGGGGGAATGGGACGTCGCCGCGCGGGTCGTGGTCGACGTGGCGATGGCGGGCGGCGCGGCGTCCCCGACGCTCCTCGACGCCTACGGTCAAGCGGCGGAAGCGTCGGGCGGGTGGGACCGAGCGACGCTCTCCCTAGCAAGTGCGGCGTCGTCCGCTGGTCTCTCGGGCGCGGCAGCTCGAGACGTCCAGTCCCGCGTCGCCGTTTGGCACCGAGACCGGCGCGGCGATCCGGACGCGGCCCAGGCAGCGCTGGAGCAAGCGCTCGTGCACGACGGCTCGGACGCGAATCTCTTGTTGATGCTCGTCGAGCTGCAGCGCCGTCACCCCGGCCGGCCGCTCGTCGACAGTCTGCTGCGCCTATCCCGCGCGACCGATGGTAATGCCGCGCTGCTTTGCGAGGCTGCGGAGGTCGCGAGCGAGTCCGCCGGCGATCGCCCTCTCGCCCGATCCATCTTGACCGATCTGCTCGCGCTGGCTCGCGAGCGGTGGCAGGGCGGGGGTTCGGCGGAGGCCTCCGGGCACGCCCAGTGGGCGATCGAGCGGCTCGCCAAGCTCCATGAGCGGGACGGCGACACGTCCGCGGTGGTCGCTGTGCTGGTGCAAGGCGACGCTCTGCCCTTCGAGCGCGACGTGCGCCGAGGGATGCGCCGGCGCGCAGCTCGTATCGCGCTCGATCGCCTCGGCGACGACGAGCGCGCCCTCGCCCTCTACCTCGCTCTCTTCGATGAGGACCCGCACGACGAAGAGGCGGTCCAGCGGCTGGCGGCGATATACGGCGCTCACGGGCGAACACGCGAGCTTCTGAGCCTTCGCGAACGGCAAGTCGCCGCTGCGAACGATCTCGCGGAACGGATCCGGCTTCGAATGGAGGCGGCGCAACTGCTCGTCGCCCTGGGAGAACGTGCGCGCGCTGCCGACGTGCTGGTCGCCAGTCTTGCCGAGGACCCTCGACACCAAGGAACGGTCGAGGCGCTGGCCGACGTTCTCGATGCGGCCGAACGCACGACCGACCTGCGCGAACTTCTCGTCGACCAGGCGCAGCGCGCCGAGCACGCAGGGGACCCCAGGCGGGCCGCTGAACTTTGGTGGCGCTCCGCCGTGCTGGCCGAGCAGCGGCTGGGGGAGGTCGCTGTCGCGGAGGCCTATCACGAGCGCGTGGCCGCGCTCGAGGAGCGGCCGGCGTCGCTCGACGCGTTGGGCCGCTTGGCGACCGCCCGCGGCGATCACGGCGCGGCCGCGAAATGGCTCGAACGCCTCCTGCACGTGATCGATGCCGATCGGCGCGTGGAGGCCACGCTCCGCCTCGCGGACGCGCTGGTCGGCGCCGGCCAACCCTCGCGGGCGACCGAGCGTCTCGCGCAGTCGCTACTGGACGCTCCTCAGGCCGAACCGCTGCGCGATCGGCTGGCAGCGCGCTACCGCGAGGAGGGCGACTCGGAGCGGCTCGCGAAGCTCATCGCCGACGCGGCGATCTACGCCGCGGACAAGCAGACTCGGATGGCTCGCCTCCGAGAAGCGGCGCGGCTCTTCTCGGACGCCTGCGCGAGGCCGGACCTTGCCGTGCCTCTCCTCGAACAGGCGGCCGATCTCGCGCCCGAAGACCAGTCCGCGGCACTCGCTCTGGCCGATGCGCTCGCACGGAGCGAACGCTACGACGACGCACGGTCCATGCTCAAGTCGATGGTGGACGCGTTCGGAGGGCGACGGCCGAAGGAGCGCGCCCCCGTTCATTACCAGATGGCTCGCCTCGAGCTGGCGATGGGGAATCGGGCGCGTGCGCTGGTCGAACTCGACACGGCGGCCCGCGTCGACCCGCAGAATCCGGACATTCTACGCGCGCTCGCGGAGCTCGCTCGGGACGACGGGCAACTCGAGCGCGCCGAGAAGAGCTACCGCGCGCTCTTGGTCGTGCTTCGACGCCGCGAGGAATCCGTGGGGTCGGCCGGGGTCGCTCGCAGCGAGGTGCTCCTCGAGCTCAGCGCGATCGCCGAGCGACAGGGGGAGACGGAGCGGAGCCGCGAGATTCTCGAGAGCGCCTTGGAAGCGGCAGCCAAGGGGTACTTCGAACAGCAGCGCCTGGAAGGAGCGCTTCGCGCGCGCGGAGACCACGAGACTCTCGTTCGGGTCCTCGAAGCCAAGGTGGAGCGCGCCGGCGACTCCCCGCAGGCGGGCGCCACGCTCGCCGAGCTGGCCGAGCTGCTCTCCGAACGGATCGGTCGCCCCGACCAGGCCCTGTCCGTGCGCTTGCGCGGAGTCGGGTTGGATCCGCGTTCCGATGCCGCGCACGAAGCTGCGCTGGCCCTCGCTCGCTCGATGGACAACGTGAGGCGCTACCTCGACGCGACCACGGGTCTCGTCGAGCGCGCGATCGAGCGCGGGGACGTGCCGCTCGCTTGTGCGTTGTTGGTGCGGCTGGCCGCGGTCGCCGAGCACGACCTCCACGACGACGCGCACGCCGCGTCGCTCTTGGAGCGCGCCGTGGATCTCGGGCTGCGCACTGCCGATGCGCTCCGCTCGCTCGATCGGGCGCTCGACCGGTTGGGCGACGCCCAAAAGCAGGCGCGCGTTCTTTCGATGCGGATCGAAGTCGAAGGACGGGAAGGAGGTCCGAGGGCGTCGAGCGACGCCGTCTACCGTCTAGCCGCACTGAGGCTCGCGTCGAAAGACACGCTCGACGAGGGCGTGCGCATGATGCGCGCGGCGCTCGAGCTCGATCCTCAGCTCGACCGCGCCGAAGACGCTCTTCGTCGAGCCGTGGCGTTGGACCCCAGTCACGCGCAGCTGCTCGATCTATACGAGTACGTCGGTCGGCAGCCCGGGTACGAGCGCGTGCTCGTGGACGTGCTCAAGGCGCGCTCGGAGCTTCCCGGCGCCGACCCTTCGACGGTGCGCGAGGCGGTGGACGCGGCTCTGCGCATCGGGGATTCGGCGCAAGCCGAGTCGCTGCTAGGACGGGTGATCGAGCGGCAACCATCCTCGGGCGATAGCGCCGCGAGCGTGGCATGGGCCCTGGATACGCTCTCCAACCTGCGCCGGGCAGCCGGGGACCTTCCCAAGGCCCTCGAGCTGAAGCGAACCGCGGCGCGCATGGCCGACCCGGACGTCGCCCGCAGGCTGACCTTCGAAGTGGCGCGAATGGCGGCTGAAGAGCTCGGGGATTGGCCCCTCGCCGCGCAGGCTTACGAAGGCTTGCTCGCCGCCGAGCCGGGCGACCGCGAAGCCTGGGAGCCGCTCCTCGGCGTGTACCGGCACGAGGGGCAGACGAGCAAGCTCGCGGCCCTCCTCGCCGCCGTGGTCGATCACGTGGAAGACAGGAGCCTTCGCGCGCGGCTTCGCCTCGAGCGCGTTCGGGTGATGCAGGAACTTGGGATGACCGACGCCGAAGCGGCGTCTTTCCTGAGGGAGATCGTCGAGGAGGACGCGAGCCAAGTGCAGGCCGCCCTCATGCTCGCGGCGATTCACGAACGCGCGGGGGCCAGAGACGAGCTGACCGATCTCCTCGCCCGCCAAATCGATTCGGCCAAGGACCGCAGCGACGCGGCATCCATCGTGTCGCTGTCGATGCGCCTCGGGGCGATTCTCGAAGGGACCGACCGCGGGCAGGCCAGGGACGTCTACTACAAGGGTCTCGAATGGGAGCCGAAGAGCCGTGAGCTCCTCGATGGGCTGATCGCCTTGCTCGACCAAGAAGCAGACGCCGGCGAGCGCGCCGATCTGCTCGAGCGGCGAATCGCGCTCGAGCAAGGGCCGGCGGCAGAGGAGCTTGCGCTGGAGCTTTGGGCGGCTCGGATGCAGCTCGGCGACGAGACGGGGGCCGACCGTGCGCTCGAAATCGGATACCGGGCGCACCCGGCGAGCTCGGCGCTCCGAGATCGATTGGAGTCGGTGTTTCGTCGTCGGAGCGAGTGGCGCAAGCTGGCCGAGCTCTGCATCCTCGACGCGAGCGCTCGGTCGGACCCCGGCGAGCGCGTGACGCGTCTGCGAGAGGCAGCGGGGATTTTGCGGACGCAGCTGAGGGACGCGCGTGGAGCGGCCGCCGCCCTCGGCCTGGCGCGACAAGCGGTGGAGACCGGCCGAGCGGACAGCATCGACCTCGACCTGCTGCGTGACCACGTCGACATGCTGTTCGAGTCGGGGGATTTCTCGGCGACGCTCCTCGAACTATCGAGGGTCATCGACCTTTTGGCGGTCGACGACCCGAATCGTCCGGCGCTGTTTGCGGCACGCGCGAACGTACGATCTGCGAGCGGTGACGAGTCGGGTGCCCTCGGCGACTTCGAGGCGGCGTTCGCCATCGATCCGGGGGCCTACGCCAGGTCCCTCGCGCTGCAGCTCGAAACCGCGTACACCTCGGCATCGAGCGCGGGAGACGCTTCCGCGGCCCGACTCCTTCGCCTTCGCCTCGCGCAGGTGCTGCCGAGCACCGGGGACTTCGACGGGGCGCGCGCAATCCTCGCGGATCTCTTGAAGCAAGATCCGAAGGATCTCGCCGCGCTGCGCACGCTCGCGACCCTCGAGTGGGGGCTCGAGCGATGGGAGGCGGCGGGCGCCACCCTCAAGCGCTTGGTGGGCTTGGAGGAGCCCGAGGCGACGGTGGAGACGGCGCTTCGCCTCGCCGACGCGTGCGAGCGCGCGAAGAGGCCAGGAGACGCACGAGGGGCCCTGGAGCGGGCGCGGAGCGCGGCGCCGCACGACCGAGGAGTCCGGCAACGACTAGAGCGCCTCTACGACACGATGGGCGCATTCCACGAGCTGGCCGAGATGGTGCTCGAGGAGGCCCGGGGCAGCGGCGACGTCGCCGACCGGTTCCAGCGTCTCTTGCGCGCCGGAGCGTTGCTGCTCGAGCGGGCGGGCGATCCGGCCGCCAGCATCGATCCGCTCGCGGAGGCGCGGGCTCTGCGGCCGCTCGATCCGGAGTGCGCGGCGCTTCTTGCGGATGCCTACACGCTCTCCGGGCGCGCGCAGGACGCGGTGGCCGTGCTTGAGCCGGTCATCGCCCCCCACAAGGGGCGGCGCGCGAAGGAGCTTGCTCCGCTTCACTGGCGTCTCGCGCGTGTGGCGCGTTACTTCGGCAACACGGCGGACGAGGTGCGGTCGCTGGGGCAAGCTTTCGACTGCGACGCGCAAAACGGCCAGGTTTGCGCGGACGTCGCGCTGCGGGCGATGGAGTTGGACCAGCTCGAGTTGGCCAGTCGCGCGCTGAGGGCGATCACGCTTCTTCGCACTCCGGGTCCCATGAGCAAGGCCCTTGCGTATCAATACATGGGTGAAATCGCGCGCAGACAGGGAGACCCGAAGCGCGCCATGATGCTCTTGCATCGAGCGCTCACAGAAGACCCCTCGCTGGAAACGGCGCGCGTGCTCGTGGACGCGATCACGCAAGAAGCGAACAGCTGAGGCCAAGAGCCGAGAGGACGGCGTATTCCGCAATAGCGAACTCGCGGGGGCGAGTTCGGGTTTCGGTCAGTCCTCCCACCCCGCGTCGATGTCGCTCGGCGGGACGGTCTGCGAGCCCGTCTCCTTCGCGGTTGCAGGCTGCGAAGGGTGGGCGAAGAGACTATCGGAGGAGATCTCGATCGGCGGCGGTGGTGCGGTCGTTCGGCGCGTGGCCTCGGTCGCCGAGAGCGTCACGCCCTGCGGCGACCTCGCCCGGATGGCGAGTGGGGCGATCGCGTGAGGTACCCTCTCGATCGCGCGGATGAACTCTACGATTGGAGCCCGAAACGACATCGACGGGAGGACTCGTTCGCGAAGACCGCCTCCGAGTTCAGTCGCCGCTTCGATGAGGGTCCGGTCTCCGTCAGCCGCCAGATCGACGCACAAGTCGCCGTCGATCCAGCCGCATGCCGTCGTCGCCATGCGCGAAAAGACGAGCAGCACCTTGGCTGCGCCGGTGTTGGGTGCGCATATCGCTGAAAGGTGGGTAAGCAGTGCCTTCGTAGAGTCGCGGCTCGCGACCGCGCGGGTCAGATCAGCCTCTTGAACGTCCAGACATCGCGAGATGTGTGCGAACTGCGCGCTCATGAACAGCGTGGACTTTACGCTCGAGAGCCGCGGGAGGCCAGCGGCCCTCAGGGCGTCTCCAGTGCCATCGCCTCGTACAGAAACTGTAGTCGCTCGGCCAGCTCCTCGTTGTCGGGCTCGCACTGGCACGCGCTCACGAGCTCCACGCGCGCTTCGTCGAGCATCGCGATCGCGATCAGGCGATCGGCTTTCTCCGCGAGCTTCTTGGCGCGGGGCGTTCGCGCGACCATCTCGAGGGTCCGTACGAGTGGCGGCGGAGGCCGCGTCGACGGCATCCCCGGCTCGATCCGAATCCTGCCGCGCGCCAACGCGCGATCGTACCGCGCCCGCGTCTCGCGCCTCGAAAGGCATCGGTACGCCTCCACGCCTCGTTTGAAGATCTCGGAGGCGACCGCTACGACGTCGGGCGAGTTCGCGTACACGTCCGGGTGATAGAGGAGGGAAAAGGCGTGAAACGCCGACTTGATGTCGGGGGGGCTCGCGTCGGACGGAATGCGGAGGATCTCGTAGTAATTCCTTCTGTCGAGTGAAGAGAGAAAGAGGGCGAGCGCCTCTCTCGATGCCATGATTGCTTACTCGCCTTCGAGGGGGGCTAGCGGGTGGGCAGCCTGCCGAGCGTGCATCGCCTCGACGTCGCCCGGAGCCACGTCGGCGCCGACGACCTGCATGTGCGCAGTCGTCTCGCGCCCGGTCTCCTTGTCGCGAGCACGAACTTGCAGAATCCCGTCGGCGTCGATCTCGAAGGTGACGGCGATCTGTGTCTGTCCCCGCGGCGCGGCCGCAATGCCGGAGAGCTCCAGCTCTCCGAGGAACGTGTTCTCGGAGAAGCGGACGCTCTTTCCCTGGGCCACGCGGACCACGACGACCGTTTGGCCGTCCGCGGCGGTCGAGAAGGAGCGCGTCCGGTCGCACGGCACGGGCGTGTTCGCCTCGATGAGCACGTCGCAATACCCGCCGACCGTTTCGACGCTGAGGCTGAGCGGCGTGACGTCGATCAGAAGGGGTGGCGGACGCGGAGGCAAAGAAGGAGCGAGGAGAGCGGCGGGAGGCGCCGGCGTCAGAGGGGGCGGCGGCGGGTCGGGCGCCCGAGCGGCTCCGACCGACGCAGCCGCGTCGAACGGAAAGGGCATCGTCGGCGAGCGCGGACGCGCCGGAAGGGGAGGCGGCACGGCCGGGGGAGCTTGGCTCCCGGCACCGTAGAAGATGGTCCGCGCAGGCGGGCGCTGTTCGGGTACGTCGAACACGAGAGGCTTCGACGGCGCCCCGGGCAGAAACGTCGCCGGCGCCACTCGGACTGCTGCCGCGGGAGCTCTGCGCGGCCCGACCAGCGGCAACGAAGGCAGACCCGGGTCGCTCGCCGAGTCGGCGGAGTCCGACTCGATGATCGACTCGTCCGGAAGAGGCTCCGCCACGGATGCCTCGGCAATCGTGGGGTGGCGCATCGGTTCGGCGCCCTTGCGCCGCGAGCGGTCGAGCAGCGCGGCCTGAATGGCGGCGCCCAGCGCCACGACTTCGTCCGGATTGATGCGCACGATCGGTCGCTGTCCGAAGAAGCGCTCGACCTCGCGAGCGACCAAGGGCATCCGCGTGACGCCCCCGACGAGGACGATTCGATCGAGCTCTCGCGATTTCACGCCCGCGGCCTCCAGGGCCTGCGCGCAAACCCGAAAGGTTCGCTCGATGAGCGCGAGCGAAGCCTTCTCCAACTCGGTTCGCGTCATCGAGAAACGCCAAGTCGCCAGCGAACCCTTCTCGCCGGGGACGAGATCGTCGACCGAAAGAAGCTTCTCGTCCCGCGTGGACAGATCGCGTTTCACCTCTTCGGCGAGCACGCGAAGTTGGCCGACGGTCGCCGGGTGTGCGCGCGCATCGAAGCGATGCTTCCTCAGGATCTCGTCGGCCATCCTGTCGACGACCAAGAGGTCGATGTCGTCGCCGCCGAGCGACGTGTCGCCCGCCGTGGCGAGAACCTCGAACACGTTTCCCGCGAGATCGAGCAGCGTGAAGTCGAACGTGCCTCCCCCCAGATCGTAGACCGCTATCCGCTCTTGGGGTTTGCTCGGTGGCCCGTATGCCAGCGCTGCCGCCGTGGGTTCGTTGAGAATGCGGAGCACGTCGAGCCCCGCGAGGCGCCCGGCCATCTTGGTCGCTGCTCGCTGCAGGTCGTTGAAATTTGCGGGCACGGTCACGACCGCGTGCTCCACCGGCTCGCCCAAGGCGGCTTCCGCGACTGCCTTGGCGTGCCGCAGCACGAACGCGCTGATCTCGGGGAGCGTGTACCGCTCGCCGCGGACGGCCACGACGGCACCGCCGTGCGCCCCCTCGCCGAGCTCGAACGGCAACTTCGCACGGGACGCTTGCACCTCGGGCGAGTCCCAGGGCAGCCCCATGAGCCGTTTCACCGAGTACACCGTGTTTGGAGCGTCCAGAAGGCGGCGTTCGCGCGCGGCGTAGCCGACGAGTGTGGAACCGGAGGGATGGAACGAGACGACCGACGGAAGGAGCCGGTGCCCCTGCGGGTCGGGGATCGTCTGCGCAACGCCCTCGCGAACGGCTGCAACGACCGTGTTGGTCGTACCGAGATCGATTCCGACGGCGGGCATCCCCGTCAGACTAGCTCGCTTGGCGCACGATCTCAGCTTCGCGCGGCCAGGAGTCGACGTCCGTCATGCGCTCACGGCGTGCGCCACGGACTCCTGCTCGAGCCAGGCGTCCACCCCGGCCGCGACGCGGCGCCCGTCGGCGATTGCCCAGACCACGAGCGACTGTCCGCGTGAAGCGTCGCCGGCGGCGAAGACGCCCCGGACGCTCGTCGCGCCGCTCGCGTCGGTCCGGACGTTCCCGCGCGAATCGAGCGCGACTCCGAGCTGCTCGACGATGCCTCCGCGCTCGGGTCCCGTGAAACCCATCGCCAGCAGCGCCAACCCGCACGGGAGCGATAGATCGCTGTCGGGCACGGGCCGCATCTTTCCACCCTCGAGCGACACGCGCGTCGCCTCGAGGCTGACGACGCGCCCGCCGTCCCCGCGGAACGACCGTGTCGAGACCGACCAGTCACGCCCCGCGCCTTCTTCTTGCGAGCTCGACGTGCGAAGCACGAGCGGCCACTCCGGCCACGGGTTGTTCGGGACACGCACGAGGGCAGGCCGCGGCATCAGCTCGAGCTGCGTCACCGAGGCGGCGCCCTGCCGAAGCGCCGTACCCACGCAGTCCGATCCGGTGTCGCCGCCCCCGATCACGATGACATGCTTGCCGGTCGCCAGGATCGCACGCTTCTCGTCCTCCGCGTCGCCCGCGACGCGTCGGTTCTGCTGAACCAGATACTCCATCGCGAAGTGAACCCCCGGAAGCTCGCGCCCCGGAACGGGCAAATCGCGCGGTGTTCTCGCCCCCAACGCCAAGACGACCGCATCGAACTCGCGCCGCAGCTGATCTCCCTCTACGTCGCTCCCGACGGCGACGCCCGTGCGGAACGTCACCCCCTCGCTGCGCATCTGCGTCACGCGCGCGTCGATGATCGCCTTTTCCATCTTGAAGTCGGGGATACCGTAGCGAAGCAAACCTCCGACCCGGTCGTCGCGCTCGAAGACCACGACCCCGTGTCCGGCGCGCGCAAGCTGCTGCGCCGCCGCGAGCCCGGCGGGGCCCGACCCGATGACCGCGACTCGCTTGCCGGTACGCCTCGTGGCAGGTTGCGGCCGGAGCACGCCGCCGTCAGACATCGACGTCGCGAAGGCGTGGTCGGCGATCGTGCGCTCGACGGTCTTGATCGTGACGGGCTCTTCCCGAATGTTGAGCACGCACGACGCCTCGCACGGCGCCGGGCAAACGCGCCCCGTCACCTCGGGGAAATTGTTCGTCGAGAGCAGCCTCCGTACGGCCTCGTCCAGCCTTCCCCGGTGCACGAGATCGTTCCACTCCGGGATGAGATTGCCGAGCGGACAGCCCTGGTGGCAAAAAGGAATGCCGCAGTCCATGCACCGCGACGCCTGGGATCGCACGTGATCCATCGGCGCGGCCACGTGGACTTCGTGCCAGTCGCGTACGCGCTCGTCGATCGCGCGATCGCCCTCTTCGACTCGCCCAACTTTCAGAAAGCCTTTCGCGTCGCCCATTGCTCCGTCGCCTTCGTTGCTTCTCTCTAACTTCCGGTCTTACGCAGCTGGAGGACCCGCCGCCACTCGTGCGGCATCACCTTCACGAATCGCCGCTTCCCCCAGGTAGCGAGGATGCTTCGTCCGCGCGCGCTCCGGGTGTGCTGCACGTGCTCTTCGACGAGCAGTCGCACGATCTCCTCGTCGTCGGCCGTCAGCGGCTCGAGATCGACCATCGCCTTGCTACACCGAGACGAGAGCGTCCGCTCCTCGTCGAGGACGTACGCGATGCCGCCACTCATTCCCGCCGCGAAATTCCGTCCGGTGGGTCCGAGCACGACGACCGTGCCGCCCGTCATGTACTCGCAGCCGTGGTCGCCCACCCCCTCGACCACCGCGATCGCACCGCTGTTGCGGACGGCGAAGCGCTCGCCCGCGCGTCCCGCGAAGAACGCCTTGCCGCTCGTCGCCCCGTACAGGCACGTATTTCCGACGATGACGTTCTCATGCGCCTTGAAGACGGAGCGTGTCGGCGGACGGACCGCGAGAACTCCCCCCGACAGCCCTTTGCCGACGTAGTCGTTCGCGTCGCCTTCGAGCACGAGGAGCATCCCGCGAACCGCGAAGGCACCGAAGCTCTGCCCGGCCGTTCCCTGCGCCTCGACGACGATCGTGCCGTCGGGCAGGCCGTCGGCGCCGTACTTGCGGGCGAGCTCCCCGGCCAACCGCGCGCCGAAGGCGCGATCCGCGTTGGTGAGAGTGAGTTGCATGGTCGTCGGCTCGCCGTACTTGAGCGATAGGCGGGTGCCGTCGAGCAGCGCCTCGTCGGTGGACGAGCTGCCGAGCGAAAGGGGGAGCTCCGGAGCGTTGAATTGTTCTGCGCGCCCTTCCCCCCCTTTCAGTCCGCCGTCGGCGAAATGAAGCAGGTCGCGGAAATCGAGCAGCTTTGCCTTTGGGTGCGTGAGCGCGCGAGGCACGATGCAGTCCGCGCGGCCCACCATCTCGTCGACCGTGCGGAAACCGAGGCGCGCCATGATGGCCCGCAATTCCTCCGCAACAAAAAAGAAGTAGTTGATGACGTGCTCGGGAGTCCCTTTGAAGCGGGCTCGCAAAATGGGGTCTTGCGTCGCGACGCCGACGGGGCACGTGTTCAAGTGGCATTTGCGCATCATCACGCAGCCGCTCGCCACCAGCGGCGCCGTGGCGAAGCCGAACTCGTCTCCGCCGAGCAGGGCGGCGAAGGCCACGTCGCGGCCCGTCTTGAGCTGGCCGTCGGCCTGAAGTCGCACGCGCTCGCGCAGCCCGTTGAGGACGAGAACCTGATGCGTTTCGGCCAGGCCGAGCTCCCACGGCGTGCCCGCGTGGTGGATCGACGAAAGCGGGGAGGCGCCCGTTCCCCCGTCATGACCGGCAATGGTGATCAAATCCGCGTGCGCCTTCGCCACGCCCGCCGCGATCGTCCCGACTCCGGTTTCGCTGACGAGCTTCACGCTCACTCGCGCGCGGGCGTTGACGCACTTCAAATCGTAGATGAGCTGGGCGAGATCCTCGATTGAGTAGATGTCGTGGTGCGGCGGCGGTGAGATGAGGGTCACCCCCGGCACGGAGTAGCGAACTCGCGCGATCGTCTCGTCGACCTTGTGGCCGGGGAGCTGACCGCCCTCGCCCGGCTTCGCGCCCTGCGCGATCTTGATCTGGAGCTCGTCGGCGTTGACGAGATAATGGGCCGTCACGCCGAAGCGAGCGCTCGCCACTTGTTTGATGGCGCTACGCTTGGAGTCGCCGTTCGGCAGTGGGACGAAACGCGCGTCGTCCTCGCCCCCCTCACCCGTATTCGACTTTCCGCCGATCCGGTTCATCGCGATGGCGAGGTTCTCGTGGGCTTCCTTGCTGATGCTGCCGAAGCTCATCGCCCCGGTCGCAAAACGGCGAACGATCTTGGCCGCGGGCTCCACCTCTTCGACGGGGACAGGCGGGCCAACCGGCGCGAAGTCGAGACAGCCGCGGAGCGTGTAGGGGTGCTCTCCCTGCTCGTTGATGGCGCGAGCGTAGTCCTCGTAGGCGGCCGCATCCTCGAGGCGCACGGCCTTCTGCAGCGACGCCACCGTGCGCGGACTCCAAAGGTGGCGCTCGCCGCCCACTCGCCACGCGTACACGCCGCCCGCGTCGAGCGCGTCTTCGTCGTTCGCTGCGGGCTCGATGTCCGCCTCGAAGCCGGCCGCGTGCCGGAGGAGCGACTCGTGCGCGATCTCGGCGAGCCCGATTCCCCCGACGCGCGACGCCGTTCCCGGGAACCACCGAGCGACGGTGTCCGCCCCGAGCCCGATTGCCTCGAATATCTGCGCGCCCTGATAGCTCGACAGGCAAGAGATGCCCATCTTGCTCATGACCTTGAGCAGGCCCTTGTCGAGCGCGTGGACGTAGTTCTCCCCTCGAGCGGCGCGCGGGGTCTCGATGTCGAGCCCGTCGATCGCTTCGAAAGCGAGGTACGGATTGACGGCGCCGGCTCCGTAGCCGATGAGCAAGGCAAGATCTGCGACTTCGCGTACTTCGCCCGTCTCCACGACGAGGCCTACGCGCATCCGCTTGCCGGCGCGTGCCAGCGCGTGATGCACGGCGCTCGTGGCGAGCAGGCTCGGAATCGCGGCTCGACGCTGGTCGATGGTCCGGTCGCTCAGAACGACGATGCTTGCTCCGTCGTCCACCGCCCGCTCCGCAGCAGCACAGAGCTCGACGAGCGCCCGGTCGAGCGCCTCGCCGGGGTTCGCGGTCCGGGCGTCGAAGACGATCGGAAGAACCGCTACGCGAAAGTCGTCGAGACCTCCGACCAGCTTCGCAAACTCGTCGTTCGTGAGCACGGGCTGCTCGAGCTCGAGCAAACGACACTGCTCGGGCGACTCGGCCAAGAGGTTGCCCTCGCCGCCGAGACAGCTTCCGAGGGTCATCACGAGCTTCTCGCGAATCGGGTCGATCGGGGGGTTGGTGACCTGGGCGAACTGCTGCTTGAAGTACCGAAAGAGAACCTGCGCCCGATCGCTGAGGACCGCCAAGGGGGCGTCATTGCCCATGCTGCCCACGGGCTCTTCGCCGTTGGCTGCCATCGGCGACAGAAGCACCCGCAAGTCTTCTCGGCTGTAGCCGAAGGCGCGCATTCGCCGGCGGCGCTCTTCGGCCGTCAGCGGTGCCGTGCTCTCTCCCGCCGGTAGGCCTGCGAGCTCGATCTTGTTCTCTTCGAGCCACTTCCCGTAGGGCCGGTGGGTCGCGACCTCGTGCTTGATCTCGTCGTCGCCCACGAGCCGTCCGCGCGCCACGTCGACGAGGAGCATCCGGCCGGGCTGCAGTCGTCCCTTCTCGATGACGTCCTCCGGCTCGAAATCGACGACGCCGAGCTCGCTCGCGGCCACGACGAAGCCGCTGGCGGTCACCACGTATTTGAGCGGTCGCAGGCCGTTGCGGTCCAACGTCGCCCCGATGTACGTCCCGTCGGTGAAGAGAAGGGCGGCCGGGCCGTCCCACGGCTCGACCAGCGACGAGTGATACTCGTAAAAGGCGCGCCGCTCGGGAGGCATGTCGTCGTGCCCCTCCCACGCCTCGGGAACGAGCATCATCATGACGTGCGGCAACGAGCGCCCGCCCGCGGAGACGAGGAAGTCGACGACGTTGTCGAGCGAGGCCGAGTCGCTCCCGCCGGGGCGGATGATCGGCTTGAAATCGGCCATGTGTTCGCCGAACGCCTCGCTCTCGAGGAGTGCTTCGCGCGCGCGCATCCAAGTCTGATTGCCACGGAGGGTGTTGATTTCGCCGTTGTGGGCGATGCGCCGATACGGGTGCGCCCGCTCCCAGGTGGGAAACGTGTTCGTGCTGAACCGCGAGTGGACGAGCGCGAACTTGCTGCGTGTCTCGTGCTCGCGCAAATCGAGGTAAAAGGCCTCGAGCCGCTCGGGCAGCGCCAATCCCTTGTACACAACCGTTTTGGACGAGAGGCTCGCGGGATAGAACGCGTTCAGGCCAGCTTCGCTCGCCTTGCTTCCCGCTCGCTTGCGGATCATGAAGAGCGTGCGCTCGAACGCCGGCGCCGGGCACATGCGACCGATGAAGAGCTGCATGATGGCGGGCATCGAAGCGCGACCCAGGGGACCGACTACGGTCTCGTCCACCGGGACGTTCCGCCAGCCGATGACCTTCTGGTTGTGGTGTCGCACCGCGTCCTCGAGAACACGCATTTCGGCAGCGCAGGTCGTCCTGTCGCGCGAAAGGAAACACTGGGCAACGCCGTAGTCGCCCTCGTTCGGCAGCTCGATTCCGGCCCGACCGAGGACGCGTTCGAAATGGGCGTGCGGAAGTTGAAGCAGAATGCCCGCCCCGTCGCTCGTGCACGGATCGCAGCCGGCAGCGCCGCGGTGTGCGAGCCGGCGGAGAATCTCGACGCCCTTCGCGACGACGTCGTGTGACGCAGGGCGCCGTAGGTCGGCTACGAATCCAAGCCCACAAGCATCGTGTTCGAGTGACGGATCATACAATCCGCGGGCCGACGGGAGTGGCATAACGTGGGCAATTATGAGGCTCGTCCAGGCCGCGTGCCAGTGGAATCTGGTAGCGGGTGTGTACTCACCTTCGCGTAGGCTGCACGACGGGCGCACACGAATGTTTCCGGCTCCGCTCGCGGAGCGCGCACGCGGGCCGCTACGGTCCGCGCGACCGAATGCCACACCCGCGACAATGGTTCCGGCGCGCGCTCCGTCGCAGGGGAAGTACCTTTGCGGCTGCGGCGCTCCTTCCCGTTTCTCTCGCCACGGTCGATGGCTCCCATCTCGGAGCCGTTCCGGCCGCACCGGGACCGCGCGGTTTTCGAACCACCGAGCAAGCCGCGATCGAACGCCAGCCCGTGTGCGTCGGCTCGTCGGTAGTGAGCGCGGGGACGCTCGCCGACGTCCTCTACTATCGCGCCGCGGCGACGGACGACGGGCGCGTTCGGGTCGGGTATTTCGCTTTTTTCTCCGAAGAGCGCCCCTGGGGAAACAATTGGCTCACCTGGAGCGTGGTCCCGGCTCTGGCCGTAGACCTCGTGTATTCGCGCGCCCTCCTCGTCGCGCCGGGTGTGCAGCGCGCCATGTACGGAGCGGGTGACGTCGAGGGCGTCGAGGTCGTGTACGACGTCGCCGGCGATGGGTCGCTCCGGGTCGATCACGCCGTGGCCGACGATCGAAGCGAGCACCCGGTCACGCTGACCCGAAACGAAGCCTATGCGCTCGACCCCGAACGGCCGACCTTTTACACCGAAATTTGGAGCCACCAGCTCGGAGGCCGAGGCGTTCGGTCGCGAGACGAGCTCGCGTACGTGCGCTGTTACGAAGGCGATTCGATTCGCCCTCTACCGGAGTCGGTCGCACGAGCCTTTCGCGTCGAAGGCCGAGCCGGTCCAGCGCACGTCGAGCGCGCGGGCGGCCCAAGACTCGACTCGACCGAGATCCTCACCGCCCAAGCGCCTCGGAGCGATTGACGATTCGTGGTGTGATGAAGATGACGAGTTCGTTCCGGGCGTCGCTGGCCCTGCGCCTCTGGAAGAGCACCCCCAGAATTGGAATGTCCCCGAAGAACGGAACCTGATCGAGGTTACGGCCCGTGTTGCGAGTGTAAATCCCGCCGATGACCGCCGTGTGTCCGTCCATCACGAGCAGGTCGGTCTCCGCCTCACGCTTCAGGATCGTCGGATCGCCGCGCGGGCTGGTCTGGTTGAAGTCCGGCTCGTCGCGATTGAGCTTCACGTGCATCGAGACGGAGCCGTCGGCCGTGACGTGCGGTCTCACGAGGAGCTGGAGCTTGGCCTCTTGAAACGTCGTCTGGACGCCGAGTGCGCTCACTTGCGCGAACGGAATCAACGTTCCCTGGTTGATGCGGGCTTCTCGGTTGTCGAGCACCATGATTCGCGGCGCGCTCACGATGCGCACCAACCCGCTCGACTCGGCGGCTGAAAGGCGCAGGCTGAGATTAATCGTGTTGTCGATCGAGCCGAACGTCATTCCGAGCGCGCCGCCGCTCCCGGTTCCGACGGCGGCCGGGAGGTTCACGGCGAAGTTCGGTGTGGGGATATTTCGCAAGACGGGCGAAAGGCCCGCGGTGGGGGTATTGTTGTCGTAGTTGCCGCCGGCGACGCCGACGCTGGACGGGAACGCGATTCCCGTCGGATTGCCGGTAGCCGGGCCGAAAGTGACGTCGCCTCCCCACTGGATGCCGACGTCGCGCAAATACTTGCTCGTGGCCTCCACGATGCGCGCCTCGATGAGCACCTGCGCCGTCTGCGTATCGAGCGACCGCACCAGTTCTTCGATGTAGTTGAGGTTCCCCGCCACGTCCCGCGCGATGAGGACGTTCGTCCTTTCGTCGACGGCGATCGAGCCGCGCGGCGACAAGAGTTCCTTGGCGCGTGCCTGAAGCTCGTCGGCCGTGGCGTAGCTAATCGGAATGAGCCGCGTCTCGAGCGGCGTCAATTCGTATTCCTGCTTCATCTGCGCGAGCTTGAGCTCGCGCTCCTTCTGGAGCTGCGCCATCGGCGCGACTCGAATCAGGTTCCCTTGCCGCACCATCCCGAGCCCTTTGGCTTGCAGCACGACGTCAAGCACCTGGTCCCAGGGCACGTTGCGCATCCGGATGGTGATCGTGCCGCTGACGTCGTCGGCGGTGACGACGTTGACGTGCCCCGTGTCGGCCAGGAGGCGCAGCACGTTGTGGATGTCCGCGTCTTTGAGATCGATGTCGATTCGACGACCGGTGTACCGCTGCTGGGCGAGCACGTCGCCCGCGCCGGCCGTGAACCCGGCGGCGCCTCCGCCCGAGGTCTCGATCGCTGGCTCTCCGCCGTGGATCGACGTTTCGATGTGCGGCAAGTCCGCAGGCGCCGCTTCGCGCGCCACCGTGACCACCCGCCGAATCGGCCCGCCGTCTTTGCCTACGGGGCGGCCGTCCATGCCGACGGGCGCGATGGGGGACGGCTGCGCGCCCGCGCCCGGAATCGGGAATGACCACGTCAGCTTCGAGCCTTCGACCGACACCGAGCCGGGAGCGTCGCCCGCGCGATCGAGTTCGAGCAGGGTCGAGCCGGTCGCGGGGTCGTGCGACGCGGTGACCGACCGGAGCGCGCCTCCGTACGCCGTCACGTCGAGGGTGTGCTCGAGCGTATCGGGCAATTGCGTCGCGCGAAGCTCGAGGCGCAAATGGCCGCTCGGAGCCGTGACGAGGGAGTACGACGGAGCTCCGTCGAGTTCGACCACGATGCGATCGCACCCGTTCGGAGCGCATCCCGGGCTGCGCCCTGGGGCGCGCTCGAACCGCACTTCTCGGACCGATGCGGAAGCGGGAGGATGCACCAGCTTCGCCGCCGCCACCGACAGCGTCGGGGTCGCGATCGCGGCTCGCGGCGTCAGGACCACACGGAGCGTCGATCCGTCCGGGACCATGCGGTAGCTCGCGGGGCGGTCGAGGCTGACGGAGAGACGCGTCATCCGCCCCGCGCTCGTATCGAAGGATTGGGTGAGGATGCCGCCCACTACGCCCACCGTGCTCGTGAGGGCTTTGGGCGCCGCCCCGGCGTCGGTGTTGCTCAAGTCGATGAGGAGGCGCCGGCCCGCGTCGGACACGCGGACGCTGTAAATGGGGGTGTCCGTACCGACGATCTCGATCTCCGTGTCGGCGGAGGCCTCGTCCCCACCGCGGACGACGACGTCGCGCACGCGGTTGAGGGTACCCTCGGCAAAGGCGCTCGGCCCCGAGCAGAAGACACCCGACGCGGCGCCGAAAGCCACCAGCGCAGCGGCGCCTCCCCTCCCCGAGCGGACCGCACCCTGGCAAAATCCCGGACGCGCCGACAAGAGGGCGGCGTAAAAAAGCGATTTCGCCCCGCGCATATTGGCTCCTCGCGCCCCCCGAAGAACGTCTCCGAAGGGATCGCGACCGCAACGCTAGAGCAAGCGATCGAAAAGGGACCAATTTGTGACGAGGGACGCGCGGTGCTGCAAAGTGTCGGTGCACGTCGGCACGCGCTACGAGGCCTCTTCTTCTTTTCGCTTTCGGGCTTCCAGTCCGACCGCGCGGCCGAGCTCTCGGTGAATCCGGCCGACACGCTCGATTTGCCCCTTCGCGGGGAACCGTTCGTAGAAACCCTCGGCGCGAAAGCTCTTCACGAGCTCACTCCAAGGGCCGAGCTTTCGCGTCCACCGCGCGATGCGCCCCTCCGCCGGATCGGCATCGACGTGCGCGAGATCGGCGCAGACACGCAACATCGCCTTGATCGTGACCGGGCGCGTCACCATCGTCTGCGAGTTGCCCCAGGCGCTGCCCCACACTTTTTCGGCCGCCTTGAAGAAGTCGCGGACCATGGCGTAATAGCGGTCCACTTCGCGCTTCGGGTTGCGTCGTTCGATCGACTTCCAGTCGAGCGACGCCCAGCGGTGAATCTCGTTGAAGAGCTCCGCCTGGAGGATCCACTTGTCCTGTTTGGACCGCCCACCCAATCGATTGATCTTGTAGCGGAGCGGGCTGTCGCCCTCGACGTAGAGGCGTTCGACGACGCCGGCGGCAAACTTCTTGTCCGGCGCGGCCCAGGACACTCGCTCGTAGAGGTCGACGAGGTGGCTCTTGTTGATGCGTGTCGGCGTCGAGTTGATGATGACGAACATTTCGGTGGCGAAATCCTCGCTCTTGCCATCGAAGATGATGCAGGGCACGTGAATGCTCTGGGCCTCGGCCGGCCGCTGCTTCATGTAAAAATGGAGCGCCGCGAGGCGGTGCTGCCCGTCGATGATCAGGTATTTGCTGCGCGGCTCTTCGAGATCGCCGACGTTCGCGAACGGTTTGACGGGCTCGAAGCGCAGCTCGTCGGGGGTGAAAAGGAGCACGGTGCCCGGAATGGGCGGCTGGCTCACCGCCGTCTCGTAGAAATTCTTGATTGCGCCCACTTTCGACCGTGACAGCTCCCGTTGAAACGCGGCGTCGGTCCGCTCGATCTTGCCGATGAAGCGAGCGACCTCGTCGCCCTCGTCCACCTCTTCGGGGGCGAGGCTCCGCTCACCCTCCGCGTAGAAGCGCGAAATGAACCTCACGCGGTCGAGCAAATCCTCGGCCGGGTAGGCGGCGAAGTAAAAGACGCTGTCCTTCTGACGAACTTGCGTGGCGAGCATGCTCTTCGCCGAGAAGGATAGATCGTTATTTCCCCCGTAGGCTCCCCCGAGTCGCCGGTCAGCACCCGCAGAGTTGAAGGCAGGTCGGAGCTCCGGCGCATTCGTCGCGGCAGACCGTGTCGCACGTGCTGGCGCCCGCATCGGGGGACGCGAAATCGACACACCGACCCTCCGCCTGCTGCTGGCAGACGATGAGCGACGTTTGCCCGTCGAGAAGCGCTTGGGCTTGTGCGCACGTCGTCGGGACGCCCACCGGACAGAGGGAGGTGTCGCAGACGCACTCGAGATCGAGCGCGGCCGCACCATAGACACGGAAGCCGCAGTTGGGGAACGCTCCTGGTTCGACGTCGACGCCCGGGCACGTGTCGATTTGCTCGCAGAGAATGGCCTGCGTCGTCGGGTCCTGAGCGCAGTTCGTCCCGCTGGGTGCCGCCGCCGCTGTGCTCGTTCCCGGGGCCGGGGCGGCCGGCGCCGTGCTCCCGCCGGAGCCGTTCGTCGAGTCGGTTCCGATCTGCAGGCACCCAGTCATCCAGAGCACGAAAGGCAGAAGCGGCAGCTCGCGCATGCGTACAATCCCAAGCGCAGCCGGCGCCACACGGGCAAGTTTTCGGCTACGGTCGCGTCCCATGCCCCAGCCTCCACGAGACGCATTTCTTCCATGAAGACAACGACCCTCGGCTTTCTCGGCGCCGGCAACATGGCGGGCGCTCTCATCAAGGGCCTTCTTCACTCAGGAGTGCCGCCGCACCGGATCACAGCGAGCGACGCCAAGAGCGATCGCCTCGATGTATTGAGGCAAGTGCACGGAATCCACACGACCGGGGACAACCACGCACTCGTCCGGGAGTCGACCGTGGTGGTCCTTGCCGTAAAGCCGCAGGTCATCGACAAGGTCTTGACCGAGATCGGGAGCGAGATCCGCGCCGAACAGCTCGTGGTCTCGGTCGCAGCCGGCGTTCCCATCGAAGCGATTGAGTCTCGGCTGCCGCCTGGCTCGAGGGTCGTGCGTGCCATGCCGAACACGCCCGCCACGGTCCTGGCGGGCGCGACGGCAATCGCAAGCGGAGCGCATGCTCGCGCGGACGACATGCGCATTTCGCGCGAGCTCTTCGAAGCAGTGGGACGCGTGGTCGTCCTCGAGGAGTCCCTGATCGACGCGGTGACGGGGCTGAGCGGTAGCGGTCCGGCGTACATCATGCTCATCATCGAGGCGCTGGCCGACGGGGGCGTCAAAGTCGGGCTTCATCGCGACACTGCGCTCTTGCTGGCAGCTCAGACGGTCTTCGGCTCGGCGAAGCTCCTGCTCGAAACCGGCGAGCACCCCGGACGGCTGAAGGACATGGTTACGAGCCCGGGCGGCACCGCAATTTCCGGCTTGCACACGCTCGAGAGCGGAGGGCTGCGCAAGACGCTGATCGACGCGGTGGAGGTGGCGACCAAGCGCGCCGCGGAGCTCGGGGGGGAGATGGCAGCAAAGCTCAGGCGGTAAGAGCGCCTACTTCGCGATGACGTCCGCATACGTGACGAACGCGATGAGCGTCAGCAACATCAGCAGCCCGATCGCATGCACGCGCGCTTCGACCTTCGCATCGGGCCTTCTGCGCGACACCGCTTCCACACCGAGAAACAGGAGGCGCCCGCCGTCGAGCGCGGGAAACGGGAGCAAGTTGAACGCTCCGAGGTACGCGCTGAGAATACCCAGGAATTGAAGCAGGCTGCCCGGTCCGGTCCGCGCCCGTTTCGCCCCCTCCCGGACAATCCCCACGGGCCCGCTGACTTGCAGCTTTTCCTTTCCCGCGAGGACGCGCGCGATCCCGCGGACGTTTTCGTAGACGACCAGCGCTGGGTCGATCACGCTCATTTTCGCGGCTTCGGCGACGCCGACGGGCTCTACGCGGACCGGCGTCCCCACGTGAATGAGTCCTTCGTCTTTTTCCCCGCGCGCCACCGGAGTCACGGCCTTGTGTAGCGTTTGCCCGTCACGCGAGATCGTGAGATCGATCGGCTCTCCGGGGTGCGCGCTGACGGCCTTCTTCAGTTGTTCCCAGGTGTGCACCTCCACGCCGTTGACTCCGAGGACGCGGTCGCCCGTTTCCACTCCCGCGACCTGGGCGGGACCCGCTTCGACGACCACGCGCATGCTCGTGTCGTCGCGTACCTCTTGTCCGCCGACGAGGAAGCCGAAGAAAAAGAGGATCGAAGCGAAGAAGTAATTGGTGAGCGGTCCTGCGGCGATGGTCACGACCCGGGCCCAGAGCGACGCGTTTGCGTAGCTGGCGCGGTCGGTCGGGTCGGCTTCCTCGTAGGGGTTCATCCCCGCGATTTGCACGTACGCGAGAAAAGGAATGAGGGCGACCTGGTAGACCGTCGGGCTTCCCTTGGGACGGTGCTTCCAGATGGTCGGGCCGAATCCGATACTGAATCGCACGACGCGCATCCCGAACTTGCGCGCCGCCACGTAGTGCCCTCCCTCGTGGACGACCATCAGGACGGCGAGGCCGAGAATGGCGACAAGGTAGAGCGCAATAGTCATCTGAGGTTGATCCTAAGGCGGACCGGGCAGCTTGTCTCGTGCAGGGTTGTCTCGTGCAGGGTGTGTCTCGTGCAGCCTCCACTCCGCCCCTCGCGCTTGCGCCTCGGCTCGACCGTGCGAATTTTCCCACGGCCGTTGGCCGAACCCGGCTCAGCGTCGTCGCTGCTAGAGGAAAAATGAGAAGCCGAACGAGAGCGAAGGAAAGCCCAGGCGTACCGTGAGCGCCATCTTGTCGTTCAGGTGGTAGCGGCCGCCGATGAAGAACGCCGGTTCGACTCCCCCTCCCGAAGGCGGATGGCCCGGGCAAAGGTTTGCCGCCAACGTGCAGTTCCCGTACGACCCGAAGAAGAGTAGAAGCCCGGGTTCGCCAAAGACGCTCCATCGCTGGGCGACGAAGAAATTCCACTGCATCACGACGGGGAAGTCGAAGTAATTCGCGGCGCAATCGCCGTTATACCAGCACCCGTTGAAGTGCACCCAGTCGACGCCGAACGAGACGGCGACGCTGTTGTTGATCGTGGGCACGAACCCGTTCTGGACGACGGGAATCGAAAAGCGGCCGCCGAGCCCGTAACCGCCGGCCGCGTACACGTCGCCCCATCCGAACAGGAGATGCGGCTCCGCTTCCACCGAGTACTGCGGGTGGTCGCCCGGCCTCGAGATCGTGTTGTCGCCTGCGAGGGCCGGCCGCGGCCGAAGGGTGAGAATGACCAGAAGACCCAGCGCAAAGGCGACCGCCAGTCGCCTACGGCCTTCGGCCCCCGCGCGGTTTGCCCCTCGTGTCCGGCGACTGCGCCCGTCGTTTCGCCTCATGGTTGTGGTTCTTGTACATACCATCGCCGTCGCGAACGAGTGCTTCGTGTCGATCGGTGCCTCGCCGTGCTAGGAAGCCGTGTCGCATGTCCAACACGCCTTCGAAACCCAGCACGCCCACGCAGGTGCCCGGCGGACCCGGCATCCAAATTCGAGGCGGGGCCGCCATCCTCGCGCCCATCACCGCGTTCCCGAATGGGGTACCGGGCAATGCCCTCGTGCTCCTGCCCATCCAACCGAACGGGACCCCGATCGAGAAGAAGATCGTGGAGGGCCCTGTGGCGCTTCAGATGGACGAAGTGTGGAAGCTCCTCGGCTTCAACGGTCCCGCGGTACCCGTGCAAGACGAGCAGGGCCGCCAAATCGCGATCGGGCTGGAGGACTTGCTCGGCGGCCTCGAGAAGCACTGGAACGACGGACCGGAAGACCTCAGCCGAGGTCGCATCTTCGCTCAGGAGCTGATGAAGCACTCCCGCCACGAGAAGGCCGAAAAAGTGCTTTCGAAGATTGTGGCGTTGGGCGGCGACGGCGAAGACTGGCTGGGTCTCGGGGTGGCCCAGCTGGCGCAAAAGAAGCTCGACCGCGCGGAAGCCACGCTGCGCGGTGCGCAGAACTTGCTCAAGGACTCTCCCTTTCCCAGCCTCCAGCTCGCCAAGGTGATGAAGGAGAAGAGTGATCGCAAGGGCGAGCGCGAGAGCGTCGAGCGGGCGATCCAGATCGACAACAACTCGGTCGACGCATGGGCTTATCTCGCGAACTCCATCCGGGAGCAGACGAACGACGACGAGATGATCAAGCAGATCGACGAGCTCGCGAACGCGCCGGTGAACTCGAAGTCGTCGGCGCCCTACATCGCGCTCCAGGGCTTCTTCGCCGGCGAGACGAAGGACGAGGCGTCGCGCACCAAGGCGATCAGCTTCGCGAAGAAGGCGGTCGAGCGGGCGCCCGGCGATGCGCTGGCACTTTTGTGTCTATCGGCGCTCTACGGTCAGGCCGCAAAGATCGACGAGGTCGTCAAGCTGCTCGCGCCGCACGAATCGCTCATGATGCGCGACGTTCGGATCGCGCACAATTACTTCGAAGCCCTGTTCCAGTTGCGCGATCTGCAAAAGATCACGGCACTGCTCAACAAGCTTGCCACCAGCCAGGTGCGCGAGGTCAAGCAGTTCGCGGTCGAGCGGTCTCGCGCGGTCTCGCAGATGCTCGCGCAGCAGCAGCAGCAGCTCTCGCAAGTAGCGGGAAAGCCCGCCCTCACGACGTGACGTGAAGCCCGGCGCCTGCGTTGAGGCGGGCCACGTCCTGCGAGAAGCACATGGCCAACGCGCAGTGTCGGCCGCGCTACGTACGGGGCCGGACCTGCTTTCGTATCTTCTTGGCGAACGTCTTCGTGCACTGACCGTGGCTGTCCTCGTAGTCGAGGATTTCGCGGATCAGTTTCGCCTTCTCGTCGGTCGTGCAGCTCTTGCTGTCGCGCACTTCGGTGGCGAGTTGCGCGCCCTCGAAGGTGGTCGGCCACTGGGCTTTCGCGACTTCTTCCGTCTGCTTCTTGGGCTGCTGATGGTGCGAAGCCTTCGTCTTCGTGACGTCATGGAACCCCGCGGTCTCGAGCCGCCGGCCGCTGCCGTGACAACTCGGACATGTCGTCGTGAGTCCAAACGAGTTCGCGATGCGACGATCCCCCCCGCAGACGCCGCAGGGCTCGTCGAGACGCTCCGGCGTCGTCCCCCGCGGGCGCGGCGACTGGTTGTTCATCGACGAATCCTACGCGATCGCGCTCGAGAGCGCCCAACATGTTCGGCGCTTCTGGCACAACGGCTCATCTTTGGCGGCTATCAGAGGCACCCCACGGTCCAGACTTTCTTCCCGGTTTTGGCATCGACGACATACGGCGGCTGGCAGTCTGGCTGAGATGCCGGCGCCGGCTGGGACGGCGAGTCCGTCGGAGCCGCCGAAGGAGAATCGTCGACCCAGGACGGGGAATCGGACGGCGGCGGCGAGCTTTGCGAGGACGGCAAATCGGACGCCGGACGGGTCTGCGGAGTCACCGGCGGCAAAGGGGAGGACGACAGCGGCGCCGGGACGGACAGCGGAGGAGGCGCGAGGGTGGTGATCCGCGCGGGAACGACCGGCCGCCACGGCGAGTTTCTCGGCGCGGGCCTGGGCGGGTCGACCACCGGCGACCGGTCGGGCAAGACCTCCGGTTGGGTCAACGGTGAAATCGCTTCGACGACGGGCGGCGCGGGCGGGGCCGAGACCGTTTGCACCGCGCCGGACGCCTTGCGCTGCGCATCGCGGTGACCGGTCACCGCGATCCACGCGAAGCCGGCCGCAGCGAGGCAATGCGCGGCAAGGCCGCCGACGATCATGTCCCGCAGCCGCGCTCGGGCGACCCAACCGGGCTTGCCCCGGTCGCCGGAGATTGCCACCGGCCGAATGCTCGTCGGTCCCCACGTGCTCGCTGTCAAGCGGGCCGGCGCCAAAGTGCGGTTGGGGATGGCTGCATCAATCGTCAGCGGGGCCGCCGCCTCGATCGGAGACCCGACCGACTCGAGATAGCTTTCGCGAACCGCGTTTTGCATGGCGCGCAGGTCTGGCCAGCGCATCTCCTTCGTGAAAGCGAGCGCGCGGTCCACCACGCGCGCACAGGCGGCGCTGATTTCGGGTCGGACTGTGGCGAGGGCCGGGGCCGCCTGCGTCATCGCGTTGGTCAGCTCCTCGTGAATCGAGCCCCCGTCGTGCACGCCGCGGCCCGAGAGCAGGTGAAACATCGTCGCGCCGCAAGCCCACATGTCACTGAGCTCGTCGACCTCGTCGAAGAGTCCGCGCGCGTGCTCCGGCGCCATGTAGGCGGGGGTCCCAATGAGCGCCCCGGCCTGCATGCTTCCCGAGACGAGTTCGCGGAGCCGTGCGATCCCGAAGTCGAGGACCTTCACCTTCCCGGTGCGAGTCAAGAAGATGTTCTCGGGCTTGATGTCACGATGCACGACGCCCTTCGCGTGGGCGGCGACGAGCACATCGAGCAGCTGGTCGGCGACGATGAGGACCTCGTTTTCCGGCATTCGGCCCCCGACCCGAAGGCGGCGCTCTTCCAGCGTTTCGCCGTCGAGGAGCTCCGTGACCAGAAATAGCGAACCGTCCTCGGCCACGTCGTCGTCGAGGACGCGGACCGCTCCGTCGTGCTCTACCGAGTTGGCGACGTAACCCTCCCAGAGGAACCGGTCTCGCACGAATGTGCTCGTCGACACCTCCGAGTGCAGGATCTTCACCGCGGCGCGACTGCCATTCCGGTGTGTCGCGGCGTACACCGCAGCCGCCCCGCCGATTCCAAGGAGGACGTCGAGCCGCCACTTGTCGCGTAATGTGGTACCGACGCGAGCCTGCGCGCGGGCCAAGAGCGGATCGGGAAGACCGCTCGAGTGTGCCACCGGCTCCCCCGGCGGCGGCAAGGCTTCGCTGCCTCCGTCCATCCTACCGTCCCTATAAGCCAATACTGCCCTCTCTACTATAGCCGAGTCTGGAGGCAAAACTACCCCCGGGCGCAGTTTGCCGCTTCAGACTAGTTTGCTTTGCCTAGTTCGCCCAAATCGCGGGCACTTCAGTAGCTCCAGCTCGAAAGCAACATTCACACCTGAGCGGAAGCGGCCGCTAGCCGTTTCGAGGCATCTCGTCTTGACGAGAGCGCATGTGCGAACGAGGCTGCGACGCTGCGCCAATGGGCACAAGGTGGCTTTCGCGCATGGGCGTGGCGTTCACCCTCGGTGGGATGGCCCTGGCGCAGGCGTGCCAGTCGAACGGGCCGGCCGTGGACACGGCCGGCAACGGCCGAGTGATGGTCCCGGGAAGTGCGGGAGGAGCATGTGCGCCCGGTCGGGCGGGCTGCGCGTGCGACGGTGACGGGCTCGTCGCGCCTTGTGGAAAGGTGGCCGATCGTCACGGTGACTACGTCACCTGCGCGATGGGTCAGGCCGTTTGCAAGGGAGGCCAATGGGGAGCGTGCATCACGGACACGCTCGTCAGCCGGAGCATCGCGGGCGCGCCGGCCAGCGCTAGCTCGCTCCACGCGCTCTCGACGACCATCGCGTGCCCGTCGACGTCGCCACAATGCGCAGATCCGTGCGACCCCAATCCGTTCACGCTCACCACCAGCGGCGCGGGTGACATCGACGCGTCGGGAACGGCGCTGGAAGATGGCGGACTCACGCTAGCCTCGACCTGTCACGGTATGTCCTGTCAGGTCGCCTCCGGCTGTCCCAGCGGTAGCCCGACGACCCTGACCGGGGCGGTCTACGACCCCGCGGGCGCGCATCCGGTTTACGACGCCTTGGTCTACGTCCCGGCCGACCCGTCCGGTTCGCTGCCGCTGTTTTCACCGGGCTCTTCGTGCGACTCCTGCGCGGCGGCGAGCGCAATCGACGCGGTGGCTCTCGCGCGGACGGCTGCCGACGGGTCGTTCGTCTTGCCGAATGTTCCGGCGACGGACGTCGCCCCGGGCAATCCCATTCCTCTGGTCGTGCAGATGGGGAAGTGGCGCCGCGAAGTGATGCTCTCGAGCGTTCCGAAATGCACGACGGTCGCGGTCGATCCGAGTAACTCGCGGTTGCCGCGAAACCAGTTCGACGGGCATGGCGGCAAGGCGGATATCCCCAGAATGGCCATTGCCACAGGAGGCCAAGACCCCGTCCAGTGTCTTCTTCTGAAAATGGGCCTCGATCCGGCCGAGTTTCAGATCCCCGGCGGGAACCGACGGATCGATTACTACGTGGACTCCGATGGGGCGGGCATGGATTTCTCGCCTGCAATGGCGGCACCGCCCAAGTCGGCGCTCGTCGGCAGCCTCGCGACACTGCTGAACTACGATCTGGTCATCCTGCCGTGTGCCGGCAAGCCGCCGAACGACCCGACCGGGACGTATCCGGCCGATGACGACTTTGCGGACAACGTTTCGGCGTACGCGAATGCGGGCGGTCGGATCTTCACGACGCATTTCGGTTTCACATGGCTGGCAACTCCGGCCAATGCCACCGTCGGCGGCGCGCAGGGGCTCGTCGCGAGTTCTACGAACCCTGCGACGGGGCGGCCCAATCCGTTTTTCGGTGTCGCGAACTGGAATCTCGACTCTCATGCGTACGGCTCGGCGACCGCGGACATCGATATGGCGCTCCCAGGCAATCAGGCGTTCTCGACGTGGCTCGAGAACGTGGGCGCGTCGACCACGCCGGGAGAGCTGACGCTCACGCTCGCGCGCCACGACGTCGACAGCGTCAAACCACCGGCGCAAGAGTGGATTCACGACGACTCGGCGCCGGGCGAGCCGTTCTATTTTTCGTTCGACACGCCTCTCGCGACAGGTGACGCCGGCGTCCAGGCCTGCGGCCGCGTAGGCTTCGCGGACTTCCACGTGTCCACCGCCGCGCTCGCCGACCCGAGCGGCACCTGCGCCACGGACTCGGACTGCGGATTTACGGCGACGTGCAGTAACCCCGGAGCGATGGGCACCTGCGCCCCGGCGCCCTGCGCGACTTCCGACGATTGCCGCGAAAGCGGTTCTACTTGCGTCGGCGCCGCGCCGAGCACGTGCAGCGCGCAGCCGTGCAAGAGCGACAGCGACTGCGACAGCAACATTTGCAATGGCGGAGCGTGCGCCTGCACGGGGGACGATCCTCAACAGTGCAGCAGCGGCGTCTGTACCGGCGGTGCGTGCGTCCCGTCGAGCGAGGCGTGTGCGCGTGACGAACAGTGCGGCAGCACCGAAGCGTGCGCGGGCGGCGCCGCCGGCACGTGCATGAAGACGTGTGCGACCGACGGCGACTGCCGCGGCGAGTTCTGCGTGGGTGGGTCCTGCCAGGGGTGCCGTGCGGAGACCGATTGTCCGAGCCGCGCATGCAAAGGCGGCGCGCCGTCGACGTGCTCGGCCTCGTCCAACCTGTTTCCGCTGGCGTGCGCGCAGTCGATCCTCTCACCTCAAGAAGCGGCGCTCGAATTCCTACTGCTCGATCTGACTTCGTGCGGTTCGCGATCGGTGAACCCGATCGCTTCGCCGGTGGCAGCTCCCACTGTGTACGAGCCCGCCACGTTTACCGAAGACTTCGGATCCACTTGCCCGGCAGGCACGCGACCGATCTGGCGAGAGCTCGACTGGCAAGCCTCCATCCCGGACACCGCGTCGGTCGTCTTTGCCGCTCAGTCGGCCGACCCGTCCGCAGACGGCGGACCGCCCGACTACGGGTCGACGATGCCTGTCGAACTTGCCACCGCGACGACCAGCACCGCGCTACCTGGTTTTGACGTCGCACTCGTCGATACGGGGACGACGGGCGCGTTCAACCTCGCCATTCCCGCTGTCGTTTCGAGGAGCAACCTGCGCCTGACGGTGACCATGAACCCGACGTCGGACTCGGCGAGAGCGCCGACGCTCATTCAGTGGCAGGTCAAGGCCGACTGCCTGGCGGCCGAGTAACTCGGCCATGGGCAACTCGCCGCCGTGGAGGTACGAACGGAGAGTCGCATTCGCCTTCCTGCTTTCGTGCACACCGAATTCCGCTCCCGGAGCGCTCGATGACTGGCGGCGGTACCCCGTCGGGGACGCGGCGCCCGCGGATGCATCTACGATGGACGTCGTGGCGGCCGACTTCCCTCCACAGGACGGCGCTGAGAGCGCGGCCGTCACCGCGGACGGGGCAGACGTCGAGCCGGCGACGGACGGATCTGCGATCGCCGCGCTCGCGAACGACGCAACGGGTCCCGCGCCCGAGGACGCAGCGCCTGCCGTCCCTCGTTGCGATCCGGCGCACGCATGGCGCGCTTCTCTGCGAATCCCGTCGATGACGCAGGCTGGCTTCGCTCGCTTCGGCGGCGTCGGGGCCGACGAACTCACGATCGCGTGGACTTCGTCGGACGGCACGATCTACGTGGCCGACCGAAGCGTGCGGGGTTCTCCCTTCGCGGATCCATCCGCCATCGACACGACTTCCACTCCGGTGGCGGCGGACCGCGTGGCGCTCGACGCAACCGGAATGGTCGTTTTCGCGGTTTCGGCCGACCGCACGAAATTCGTCGCATTCAGTCGCGGCGGCGCCGGCGCCGGCTGGGCATCGTCGCCGCCGCTTCAATTCGTCCGGATCCACGCCATGGCCTCCACGGAGATCGGCGACCAGTTCTTCGCGCCGGTGCTGGGCGCCGACGGTCGCTCGTTCTTTTTCGGGCTGGCCTCGTCGGGAGGGATCCCGGTGCTCTACGAATCAGAATGGGACGTCCAGGCAGACGCGTGGACGACCGGCGTTCCTCTCGCGAATCCCGAGCTGTCGAGCACCAGTGTGGCGGGGCAGACCTACGCGACCGGTGCGTCGTCCGACTCGCTGACTCTCTTCTTTCACGACGGCGTAACTGGACTGGAGCGCGCCGCCTGGCGAGACAGCGCCACGTCGGCTTTCGCCCATTTCACGGACATCTCGGCCATCGGCGAAGCGGCGCCGAACTACCGCTGCGACACACTTTATTATCAGGGCACCGACCCGGCCGACGCCGGGGCCTTCATCGCCCAATGAGGCGCGGCAGCGCCTGTACGCCGATCATCACGATCGCTCCGAGAGCACCGGCCGCGACGTCGTCGAGCACGATGCCCCAACCCGACGGCAGGCTCTCCAGTCTCCGTACCGGCCAGGGCTTGACGACATCGAACAGCCGGAAAAGCGCGAACCCGATGGCCACCGAATACCAGGACGGCACCGCGACCGGTAACATCGTGACGAGCAATCCCGCGACCTCATCGACGACCACGAGCTGAGGGTCCTTTTCGTGGAGCTCGCGGGCCACCACGGTCGAGGCCCAGACACCGATCGCCGTCACCGCGACCGCTGCGGCCGCGACACCCAATCGCCCCCCGCGGACCGCGAGCAGATAGAGCGGGACTGCGCCGAGCGCACCGGCCGTGCCCGGCGCTATCGGGACGAGGCCGCAGCCGAACCAGGTTGCGATCGCCCACGCCGCCTTGCTCGACGCCCGCTTCACGGGGTGCCGCCGTTCGGTGTCGGCGCCTTCTCCGTGGACAGCGCCTGCGCGCCCTGCGCGAACGCCGGCGTGGCGACGGTCGCGGGCGAGGCCACGTGGA
>JBAULD010000927.1:0-18931 GCA_049578005.1 Polyangiaceae bacterium | reverse complement strand
CCTCGCCAAGCACGCCCACGGCTCGGGCCTCGTCACTTACGGCGACAGCGTCGTGCTCGACACGGCCGTCAGCGGCGACGAGCGGCCCGGCATCGACTTTTTCCCGCTCACCTGCGACTACGTCGAGAAGACGTTCGCCGCAGGGAAAATCCCGGGGGGGTTCTTCAAGCGTGAAGGACGCCAGCGCGACGAGGAAATCCTCACGTCGCGCCTCATGGATCGTCCGTACAGGCCGCTCTTTCCCGAAGGGTACCGGAACGACACCCAGGTGATCGCGACGGTCCTCTCGAGCGACAAGGACAACCCGACCGACGTCCTGGCAATGACCGCCGGGAGCGCCGCGCTCCACATCTCCGACATCCCGTGGCAAGGTCCAATTGCCGCGGTGCGCGTCACTCGAGTGGACGGCGAGTTCATCGCCTATCCAACGTTCGAGCAGCAGGCGCGCGGCGACATCGACATGGTCGTGGCGTGCTCGAAAGACGCGATCGTGATGGTGGAGGGAGGAGCGGCCGAGGCGTTGGAGAGCCACGTCATCGACGCACTGATGTTCGCCCACAAAACGGCGCAGCCGATCCTCGAGCTCATCGAGGGCATGCGCGCGGCCGTAGGGAAACCGAAGCGCCATTTCGAGCGAAAGAAGCTCCCGGCAGACGTCGCGGTGCGGGTGAAGGAGATCTGCGACGGCGAGATCTTGCAGGCCTCGCTCATCCGGGAGAAGAAGGCGCGCTACGACGCTTACAAGGTAACCAAGACGAAGCTCAGCGCTGCCTTGACACAACAGCTCGGCGCGGAGCGCTTTGCCGAACTGGAAAAGCTCGTCAAAGAAGAATTCGAAGAGCGCAAGTACAACGTCGTTCGCGATTACGTCCTCACCGAGGACAAGCGCATCGACGGACGCGACATGACGACGATCCGACCCATCGTGTGTGAAGTTGGGATCTTTCCCCGCACGCACGGCTCAGCGCTATTTCAGCGCGGCGAGACCCAGGCCGTCGTCGCGGCCACGCTTGGCACCTCGAGCGACGAGCAAAAAATCGACGCTCTGACGGGCGAGCGGTGGAAGCGCTTCATGCTCCATTACAACTTTCCGCCTTACTCGACCGGAGAGACGAAGCCGCTGCGCGGGCCGGGCCGGCGCGAGATTGGTCACGGAGCGCTGGCCGAACGCGCAATCGCGCGCATGATGCCGGACGAGGACCGCTTCCCCTACACCATCCGGGTGGTCAGCGAGATCCTCGAATCGAACGGTAGTTCGTCGATGGCGAGCGTCTGCGGCGGAACGCTCAGTCTGATGGACGCCGGCGTTCCCATCAAGGCGCCGGTCGCGGGCATCGCAATGGGCCTCATCTCGGATGGCCCGCTGACGGAGTCGAAGACTCGGATCGCCATCCTCAGCGACATTCTCGGCGACGAGGACCACCTCGGGGACATGGATTTCAAGGTCTGCGGCACGAAAAAAGGCATCACCGCGATCCAAATGGACATCAAGATCACGGGCCTTTCGCGCGACGTGCTCGTTCGGGCGCTCGAGCAAGCCCGGGAGGCGCGCCTATTCATCCTCGACAAGATGATAGCGACCCTATCGCAACCGCGGGCGGAGCTGTCGAAGTGGGCGCCTCGAATCACACAAATCAAGGTCAAGCCCGACCAGATCCGGCTCATCATCGGCCCTGGCGGCAAGACGATCAAAGGAATCATCGATCAAACGGGCGTCGCGATCGACGTCGAGGACGACGGCACGGTGAACGTGGCGTCCAGCGACAGCGACGCCGTCAAGCGCGCGCTCGACATCATCAAAGGCCTGACCACCGAGCCTGAAGTCGGCGCCGTCTACAACGGAACGGTGACGCGGGTTGCTGATTTCGGGGCTTTCATCGAAATCCTACCCGGGACCGACGGTTTGCTTCACGTCTCCGAGATGGCGCACCACCGGGTCGATCGGGTGACCGACGTGATGAAAGAGGGCGACCGAGTCGAAGTGAAGGTCCTCTCGGTAGACCGGGAGGGCAAGATTCGCCTCACGCGGCGTGAGCTCCTGCCCCTTCCCGAGGGAGAAGAAGGAGAGCGGGCGAAGGAACGAATGCAACAGGCGCGCGAAACGGGGGCGAGCGGGCCGCCACGTGGAGGACGCGATCGCGACCGGCGCGATGGGCCTCCCCGGGGCGGTGAGCGTTCGGGCGGCGGGCCACGAAGGTAGCGGCGAACCTCCAGAGCTCCTACGTGTCTCCGACCGCTCGCGCTCGTAGGAGAACGTAGCCCGCACCGCTTGTGCCCAAGGGCAGCCACGCGGCGGCCGCAAAGTGTCTCGCGACGACTGGATCCCGCGCGAGCCGCGCCTCGACGACCCGCGAATAGCTGGCGTCGGGCCAGTCCTCGAGCTCAGGCAGTCCGAAGGGCACGTAGAGAAGCAGCGCATCCGGTTTTCGCGAAAGCAGGAACATCGAGTCGACGCGCTTCGAGGTGTGCCCTCCGGGCAGCGCGGCGATCTCCGGATCGGTCAAGCCTGCCAGATCCACGATTTCAGCGTCCGTGGACGCCCCTACCCAGCCGATGTCCACTGCGGCGACGCGACGAAAGCCCGCGAGGGCCGGTCGCGCCTGTCTCACGAGCGCGGCCCGATCCGCGCCGACGCGACGTCCTTCGGTCCCCCCCCGCGCTACGAGGGCGGCGCCGAGCACGAGAGCCAGGAACGAACGCGCGACCGTGGCCACCGGGCGAGCGCGTTCGCTCGCGAGGACGCTCGCGTAGGCCAAGCTCGGAAGCACCGGAACCATCAAACGCGAGTAAGGCATCCAATCGCCGCCCACGACGACGATCGATCCGATGTGCGCCAGCCCGGCCAGCACGATGGCGAGGGCTCGCGGCGACGCACGTAGCGCAAGCGGGGCAACGGCCAAAAGGGGGATCACCGTCACGACGCAAGCGGCTCCCGCGTAGGCGAGCCCGTGGTCCAGGTCACTAGGCTTTGCCATCAGCGCCAGCGGCGCCGGTCGGCCCCACGCAGTAGCCCTCACGACGGCGCACAAGGCAAATGGGGCGAGGGACAAAGACCCGCCGACCATCAGCCGATCGAAGCGTCCGCGAGATACAAGGGCGGCTCCGGCCGCGAGCGCCAACGCCCAGGCGGCCATTTCCGGTCGTACCGCGGCGGCGAGCCCCGCGATGCACGCCGCGCCAAGGGGTCGTCTCACCAGCAGCGCGGCGACCGTCGCCAGCGCCGTGGCCAGCCCGGTCTCCATGCCGCTCGCCGAATACGCGGCGAGGGGGATCGACAACGCCACGGTGGCTAGCGCCAGGACACCGGCCCACCACTTTGCCGCGGTACATCGTCCGACTCCGGCACCGAGCGCAGCCCCGGCGCTGATGGACAAGACAAGGCCGAGCACCTTGGCCCTCGCGAGCACAACGAGGGCATCGGCCCTTGCGAGCGGAACGAGGATAAGGGGCCAAATGAGCGGCGTCACCCCGTCGGTGCTCGGTCCGCGCGCGTTGAACCGCCAGCCAAGACCGGCCGCAATGTGACGAGCGTACCGGACGGAGATGAGCGCGTCGTCGACCGTAAATCCCCACATCCACAGGGCGGGCCCGGCCACCGCGATCGCACCGAGGAGCGCCCACGGTAGAGGCGCGGCTAGCAGCCATGTCGCGCGAAGTCCAATCCGCTGCATCTCGCCGAAAACTACGCACATCCGCCGATACATTTCTACGATTCGATTCGAGAGCTCACGCGAAACCAGAATGCGCTTCGAGATCGTCGTCGCCCCCCACCCCTCGAACGCCGAGGCCACCGCGACCCCCCCGCCCGTTTCCCAGGGGCCTGGCCTTCAGCTCCTCGCTCGCGCTCCGCACCGCCACGCCGGCGAGCTCCTCGACGTCTTCATCGACGGCGCAAACGTTACCGCGGGCGTCGGCGAGACGCACGGCACGTTCGTGCTGCGAGACCTGGCGCTGGCGCTGGTCGACCTCGCGCGGCGCACACGTGCGAAGGCGACGGTCGGCTTCTACGAGGAACCATGGGAGATGTGCGTCGAGCGCTTCGGTGCAACCGCGTGCGTCAGCATCTACCAAACCGGTGTGGACCCCCAGATCGCGGTGTACGATCGCGCCGTCCCATTCGACGACATCGTGACGGCCGTGCGCGAGGCGATGGATCACCTCCTTGCGTGCAGGGGCGGACTACCGGGCGGAGGGCTGGAGCTCGCGGCGGCCGCTCAGCTCCTGCGCGATGTTGGATCGGTCTCTGACCGCGACGATTCAGGGGCCGGCGTGCCTGCCCCCGTCCTCGTCGTCGTGGAAGCCGATCGGGATGCGCCCCTGGCGTTCAGCTCGGAGTTCTCCATCCGGGCCGGCGACGACTACAGCGTCGATTCTGCGTCGCGCCGCGGCGGGGCTCGCAGCCGAAAAGGCAATGAGGAAGCGGTCGAGCGCGCCGACCTCCACGCTCTCCTCTTCCGGGGACGCGTGCGCGCCGAAATCCGCGGTCACGCGGTCGACCTCGGCGACTGTCATCCGCTGCTCGTCGCCGAGCGACTGGTGGACTTGGCTCGACGCGCATTCGACGCCTGGGAGCGCGGCCTCGCCCTGCACGCGCGCGGAGAAACGGCGGGCGTCTTGTTGGGCGTGCGACTGAGGACCAGCGGCGACCTCGCCCTTACGTTGGGAGCTTCGCGCAGCCAGCAGGGCGCGCCCGGCCCGCGCAGGGTGCAGACCTTTCCCGCCCTCGGAGCCGCTGACCTGCTCGACGCGGCGCTCGCGTTCGGGCGCTCCCTCGTCCGCGCGATCCTGCGTCACGACCGCGCCCAAATGAACAACCTGCGTTTGGGACCGCTCCGCCAGGCGTTGCGTCAAGCCACGGAGTCCCTGCGCGAGGCCAGCCAGACCGACTCGAAGGTCAACGCTACGCCCGAGCCTTATCGTGCGTACGCGGCCGCGGTCGACGGCGTGCGCGTTCAGGCACCCGCCACTCTGCCAGCGTCGCGCCTGCGGTATGCACCGCGCTGGCGCGCGGTCGTGCCAGGGATCGATCTTCGGGCGACCTATCTCTGCGGAGACCGGCTCGTCGTCGGCTCCGCCACGGAGATGTGGGCGCTCGACCGGACCACGGGCCGGGTGCTCTGGCGGACGGACGCGCTTCGCGGGACGAGCGTGGTCACTCCCGGAGGCATCGCCAGGCTCGCGTCCGACGGCTCGCTGCGCGTCTACGACTTCGAATCGGGAGAAGTCACGCTTCGCACACGAATCGCTCCGCGCACCGGCGGTCCCGTGGCCGGCGCGGTCGTCCATCTACCGGGTCTGCCAAAGCTCGTGATCGTCACCGAAGGCGATCACCACCTCGTGGCGGTGGACCTCACGAGCGGCGAGCCGCGCTGGCGCTGGTCTTGGGGCAAGAGATGCAGCTCGCAGGGTCGCAACCTCGCGACCCCACGCATGAAGCGGGCCGGCCGGCTCGCGTACTTCACGTGCGGCGACGGCGCGCTCACGGCGCTCGACGTCATGAGCGGCGCGGTCGTATGGCGGCTGCGGGACCGTTTGCGGTTCCGCACTCCGCCGACGATCGTGCACGACGACCTTTTCGTCGTGGCGGGCGGCGCGCACGGCCTGGCACGCATGTACTGTGTCGACCCGTACTCGGGGCATGTTCGATGGTCGGGCCGAATCGGCGACGAGAGTGCGCCGTGCACCGTGCAAGGGGGCCCAATCGCGACGTCCGGCGCGGTCGCTGCTGCTCTCCGTCACAAGAGCGGGCTTGCCCTCGCCGCATTTCGCCGTGAAGACGGCGCTCCCTTGCCTCCCCCACGAACGCGCGTCGTCGCTCCGATCGCCACGTCTTGGCTCGGGGTCGACGACGCGTTCATCGGCAACACTCCGACCGGCGAGCTCCTCGCCATCGATGAAACCAGCGGCGACCTTCGCTGGCGCCAGGTCCTCGGCCCTTGCCCGCTCGAAGCGGATGTTCCCCGACGACTCGAACCGGTGCTGCGCTGCGGCGCGCTCTTCGTCCCCCACACGGAAGTCGTCGTGGTGCGGCCCCGCGACGGAAAGGTGCTCGGGGCCATCTCACCGACGGAGGCGATCCCCGATCTTCTTCGGGTCGACGAGCGCTGCGATGTGTACGTCGCCGAAGAAAGCGGGCACGTGATCGCGTTTGGCGCGCTTCCACGGTTGGCACTCGTGAAGAACCAGCCCTAAACCGCGTCCGAGCCGCTGGGCAGAATCAGCCCACATCCCCTTCTGGGGCGCAACGGGCTCGCCCCGTGGTAATGCCCGTTCTCATGACGAGAGAGAGGACGCCCATCGAAGACGCAGCGCCTCCCGTACCGGTGACCGGCTTCGAGCGCCGCTTCGGACATCCGCCCGGGCTCTTCATCCTCTTCTTCGCCGAGATGTGGGAGCGCTTCAGCTACTACGGAATGCGCGGACTGCTGAAGCTCTACATGGTGAACTACCTCTTTGTCACCGCGCGAGAGGCTCTTCAAGGCTGCTCGAAGCACGAGGCCCCGTGCGCGCTCGTTCCTGGCAGCCCGCACGACGTCTTTTTCTGGGACTCCATCCAGCGTCTTCTCCCCGATCGGCCGGCCGAGGCGGCTTCGCTGCTCTATGGGACGTATACAGCGCTCGTCTATTTGACTCCTTTGTTCGGGGGCATCATTGCGGACCGCTGGCTCGGTCAGCGAAAGACGGTGGTCATCGGCGGCGTTCTGATGGCTCTCGGACACTTCGTCATGGCGATCGAGTCGTCGTTCTTCGTCGCGCTCCTGCTCCTCATTCTGGGCAATGGCGCCTTCAAGCCGAACGTCTCGACCCAGGTGGGCAACCTGTACGCACCGGCGGACCCACGGCGCGACGGGGCGTTCACGATCTTCTACATGGGTATCAACCTCGGAGCGTTCATCTCGAACTTGATCTGCGGCACGCTCGCCGCGCTCTTTGGTTGGCACTACGGCTTCGCCGCCGCCGGCGTGGGAATGCTGCTCGGCCTCTCTGTGTATCTCATCGGGCACAAGCATCTGGCTCCGGACAACCTCGCCAAAGCCGAAGCGGCGCACGAGAGCACCCGGGCCCCACTTACCGTCGGAGAGAAGCGGCGTATCGCGGCGCTCGTCGTTCTCTGCGCTCTCAACGTCGGGTTCTGGGCCGTCTACGAGCAGCAGGGAAACACGATGCAGTCCTGGGCGGACGATCAGACACGGTGGCCCGTGATTTTCGGGTTTCATGTCCCGTCGACCTGGTTTCAATCGTTCAATCCCCTAGCGATCATCGTCTTCGCGCCACTGCTCGACCTATTCTGGCGGTGGCAGCGAAGCAGAAACGCCGAGCCGGCGACGCTCACCAAGATGGCGCTCGGTTGCATCGTGCTCGGCCTGAGCTTCGTCGTGATGGTCGCCGGAGCCAGGGCGGTCGGCGACGGCCGTGGTAGCCCATTTTGGCCGCTCAGCTGCACCCTTCTCCTGACGATTGGCGAGCTTTATCTTTCGCCAATCGGGCTCTCGCTCGTCACGAAGGTCGCGCCTGCGCGGATGGTGTCGATGTTGATGGGCATGTGGTTCCTGTCCAGCTTCCTCGGGAATTTTCTGAGCGGCGCGATCGGTGTCCTCTACACACGGTGGTCCAAGGAGGCGTTCTTCCTCTTCTTGATGGTGCTTGGCGTCGGCTTGGGCATCGCCATGCTGGCTGCCCGGCGGCCTCTGAAGACAGCGATGGAGTCGGAGTAAGGATTCAGACGCCGGCAGCCCGCGTGGACGCTACGTACAGGTCACCCACACGCTCTTCATGTGCGCTTCGCCTCCAGGCCGCACAGGATAATCGGGAGCGTCCGGAAGATCCTTCACCTGGGACACTTCGCGCTTCGCCGCGCGTCCTGCGTCAAAGAGCATTCTGCGGAAGTGCGCACGCGAGATCTTACGGTGATTCGTGCAAGCGAGGATCCGGCCGCCAGCAGCCAAAACGGTCATCGCGGAAGCTGCCAGACGCACGTAGTCATCTTCCGCCACGAAGCGCCCTCGTTTCGTGCTCGAGTAGCTCGGTGGGTCCAGGACGATGAGATCGAAGCGTTCGTCCCGACGACTCGCCCGGTGAAGCCAGGAGAACGCGTCGTCGGCCACGAATGCGTGCTCCGCACCCTCCGCGACCCCGGCGTGCGCCAGATTCGCGTGTCCGCGCTCGAGGACCGCCGCCGAGGCATCGACGCTGACCGTGCGCCTCGCGCCGCCAAGCGCGGCTGCCACCGTGAAACTACAAGTGTAGGCGAAGAGATTCGCGACGCTCTTGCCCTCCGCCGCCGCGCGCACGCGCCTGCGGTTGTTTCGTTGGTCGAGGAAGATCCCGGTCGAAAGCCCATCTCCGAGACGCGCGAGTAGAGGTACCCCCTCCTCGAGGATCGCTAAGTCTCGAGGCGCAGGCGCACCCCGGACTGGCTCGGGCGGGGCCAGCTCGCCGTGCTGCGCACCGGGTGACCGAGTGAGCTCGTTGGCCTGCTGGGGTCGCACTTTCAAGTAGACCCCCTCGAACCCCACGGCGTGCACGCGGTCGAGGAGCCGCTCGCGACGCGTGGCGTCCGCCCAAGGCCCGTCGCCTGCGTAGAGTTGCACGACCAGCCAGTCTCCGTAGACGTCGATCGCGAGCCGGGGCAAACCGTCGCCCTCTTCGTTCACCAGCCGGAACGCGGTCGTAGCCCTGGGCCCGGAGTAATCCCGACCGAGCCCCCATCGTCGCTCGACGGCGCGCGCCAATGCGCGATCGAGCGCGGGCCCGTCGTCGTACACGCTATCGCCCGGGTCGCCCGCGCTCAGCCACGCGTCGAATTCCGGTGGAGCGGGACAGACGAATCGCGCTGCCTTGCCATTGATCGGGTGCGTCAGCTCGATCTTGCTCGCGTGGAGCATGAGCCGGGGCGCGGGCGCTCCGCCGTAGAGCCCATCACCGGCGATGGGCGACTTCGCATGGGCGAGCTGCACGCGCGCCTGGTGGGTTCGGCCCGTTTCGAGCTCGATTTCGAGCAGCGTGCGCTCCGCTCGACGCTGGAGCACTCGGACGTGAGTCACAGCCTTCTTCGCACCCGGTCCAGCCCGCGTCGACACCCGCATCGCCGACCCGTCCCCCCGCTCGAGCGAATCCCGCAGCGTCGTGCGCTCGCGCCCTCGCGGCCAACCGGTCACGCACGCGACGTAAGTCTTGCGAACGGCTCGACCCTCGAACTGAGACGCAAGCGACGCGTTGGCCTCGCGCCGGCGCGAAAAGACGAGAAGGCCGCTCGTATCCTGGTCGAGCCGCTGGTGGACGCCAAGGTAGGCGCCGCCGAAATGAGCGCGCAGGCGTGTGACGACGTCGTCCGGACGTTCTGGGTCGGCCGATTGAGACGGAACTCCTTCGGGCTTGTCCACGACCACGATGTCGCCGTCGTCATGGAGGATCCATTCGTCTCGAAAGTCCGGCCAGATGGCGACGCGGTTCATGAGCCGGCGGAAGCCGCACCTCGCCTGGCTCGAAAGCAGTAGGTAACGTGATCATCGACCATGCCGCACGCTTGCATGAGCGCGTAGCAGATGGTCGGACCGACGAACTTGAACCCACGCCTGCGAAGCTCGGCGCTCATCGCTTCCGACTCCGGTGTCTTCGCCGGAATCTCCTTCATGCTGCGCCACCGGTTTCGCTTCGTGTGGCCGCCGACGAAGCCCCAGAGGAGCGAATCGAACGAGCCGAGCTCGCGCTGAACTTCCAGGAAACGCTTGGCGTTGACGATCGCCGATTCCACCTTCGCGCGGTTTCGGACGATCCCCTCGTCGTTGAGGAGTCGCTCGACCTCTCGAGCTCCGAAACGAGCGACCTGCTCGGCGTCGAATTCCGCGAACGCCCTACGATAGCCGTCGCGTTTGCGGAGGATGGTGATCCACGATAGCCCGGCTTGAGCGCCGTCGAGAACGAGCGCCTCGAATAGGAGCCGATCGTCGTGAACGGGCCTGCCCCATTGTTCGTCGTGGTAGGTCCGCAAGAGTGGGTCGCGGTCGGCCCATTCGCAGCGTTTCCGGGAGGCCGAATCGTCGCCCATGGCCAAGGAAAAGGGAGTGTACTACGTGCCGAGGGACCTCGGCGCGTTGACAATTTCGGCCAAAACGTTACTTCCAAAGGTGCATCATGCCGAGCCCGGACTCGATAAAGTCGCGTTTGCTCGCCGCCTTCCCGAACGCCCGGGTCGAGGTGACCGACCTAACCGGCACGCACGACCACTTCCAGGCGCTCGTCGTCACCAACGCGTTCGAGGGCAAGTCGCGTATCGAGCAGCACCAGATGGTCTATTCCGCGCTCGGCGAGCTCATGAAGAGCGACATTCACGCGCTAGCGCTGACGACGCGAACCTCGTAGCTCAACCGGAAAGCGAGACCGTACCCATGGCTGACGACCTTCGCACACGCATCGACGGGCTTGTTCACTCGAGCAGCGTGATTCTGTTCATGAAGGGAACCAAGCAGTTTCCCGCGTGCGGCTTTTCGAACGCCGTCGTCCAAATCCTCAAAAAAGAGGGCGTTCCGTTCGAAACCTTCAACATCCTGGCCGATCCCGAGGTGCGCCAGGGCCTGAAAGAGTACTCGAACTGGCCGACCTTCCCGCAGCTCTACCTCGCCGGAAAATTCGTGGGCGGCTGCGACATCGTGACAGAGATGCACCAAACGGGGGAGCTCACAGCGCAGCTCACAGCCGCAGGCGTCAAGTAGCGATCACCACGAGAGCAGCCCGAGCCTCGTGGCCATCAGCAAGATGGCAACGGCGACGGCCACTTCAATCGCGAATCGCATCGTTCGCTTGAAAATGTGCCAGGAGGCGACCAGCGCGATGGCCGCCAGCACGATTACGGGAAGCCCGGTGTGATGAGAAGCCCAGGCCAACCCGTTACGGACACTCGCTCCGAGCAAAGCGGCCCAGGCGAGCAAGCGGCTCGGGTGCAGCATAGACCGCACGATTGGAACTTGGACGGTCGCGAAAGGCAAGCTTCTCGCCCGGTTTCTCTCGCGCCTTGGCTCGCCCTTGGCGCTGCCATGACCGCCGCGGCGCTCGTGTTCTGGCTATTCGACTCCCTTCCCTTTCAGGACCTTCCTGCGCACGCGGGCTTCATCGCACTCAGACACCGGTTCGCCCATTCCCCTTTCGATCAGCGCTTCTTCGTCCTCGCCCCACATCTCGGGCCCTACTCCCTCTTCCGCACGCTCGGGGAAGCGTTCCTGCCGCTTTTCGGACCGGTCGGCGCCATACGCGTGATCGCCACGCTGCCGGTCCTCGCGATTCCGCTCGCGCTCCTCTGGGCGCGCCGAAGGCTTCACGGCGAGCGGACGCCGACGGCCGCGTACTACGGCCTGTCGCTCAGCTTCGGCTTCATGACGTTGCTCGGATTCGCAAGCTACCTGCTCGGGGTGGCAGCACTCATCGTGACGCTCACGGTGTGGCTCGAGCTCCTTTGGGCCGTCGACACGGCCGACCGCCGCGCACACTGGCTGGAGGCGTGTACGGCGTGCTTGGCGCCACTTCTCTTCGTCGCCCACGGACACGCCTTCGCGATCTTCCTCGCTCTCGCCGGCCTGAGCGCAGTGGCGACGGGGCGGCGATGGGCGCGCATCCTTCGGCTCCGGGCGCTGGGGCCAGCGCTCGTTTTGGCCGGGTGGGTAGCCTGGTCCCAGCGCGCATCGGTGATCCCGCCGGGTTCGGCGCCTCCTCCGAACCCTCCGCTCGAGCCGCATTTCCAAGGGCTCTACGACAAACTCAGCTTGCTCTTGTCACCCACTCTCCTGACGCGCACAGGAGTGGACGTGCTCGTGGGTCTCGTTCTTTGGGCGGTCCTCCTCGCGTCGGTGATCACGACGGCGCGCGTTACTGCCGGAGAGCGCACGCGCACTTCTGCGTTCGCTCATGTCCGGGCGCTCGTCGCGTGCATGGCAGGCCTTTTCGCTGCCTTCCTCGCGATGCCCCACTCGATCGGTTGGTTCGGCTTCGTCGACGGGCGACTGGTTCTCGTGCTCCTCCTGCTCGCGGTGATGGCCGCGCGAAAGGACGCGCTACCGCCACTCCTCGCCGGTCTTTTCGCTCGAGTCGCCCCCGTCGCAGCGTGGACGATGATCACGATCGCCATGGGCGCTTCGTGGCTGTTCCAGAGCGAGGCTCGCGGCTGGCGCGAGGTCCTCGCGCACGTCCCGGCCGAGTCGCGGCTGTTGAATCTGCCCCTAGAGCCCAACAGCCGTGTCTTCACGGCGCACCCGTTCGTCCACTACGACAAGTTGGCGCTCGCCGAACGGCCCATCGTGGTCAGCGACGTTTGGTTTCATCAGGGGTCCGCCCTCTACCCGACGCCCGAAAACCCGGCGCTCCAACTTCCTTCGAGCTACAGCGAGAGCGATCTCCGGTCCATCGACTGGCCCGCGTACCGGATGGACGACTGGGACTACGTGCTCATTCGAACGCGGTCAGAGTCGAGCCAACCTCGAGTCCCCGACGCCGTGAAGCTCGCCGCCCACCAGGGCGGCTGGTGGCTATTTCGAGCGCACTGAAGCATCCAAGCCTTGCGTTGCCGTTGGCTCGGCGTACCGTCAGCGGACGTGAAACGATGACCCGTTCCCCCGTTTTTCCCCGTACTTGAAAGCTGATGGCGGCCGTGTCGCGAATCCTCGTTACAGGTGGAGTGGGATTCATCGGCTACCATACGTCTCGGGCCTTGCTCGCTCGAGGCCACGAAGTGGTCATCAGTGACGACTTTTCCGACGAGCCGTATCCCGAAGTGGAGAAGCGTCGCAACGAGCGGGATCTGCGGGCCGAGTTTCCGGGCGTCCGAATCGCGACCGCCTGTGTGACGGATCGCGCCGCGATGACACCCCTCTTCGAGGGCGTGGATCAGGTTCTGCATCTAGCCGGACTGGCTGGCGTGCGGCCTTCGTTTCGCGACCCTGCCCGGTATGCTCGGGTGAACGTCGAAGGAACGGTGGTCGTTCAAGAGCTCGCTGCCGAGCGATCCATCGAGCGTTTCGTGTTTGCCTCGAGCTCCTCGGTCTATGGGAACGCGACACCCCTTCCCGCAACCGAGGACGCGGCGGCGACCGTCCCCGAGTCTCCCTACGCGGCGAGCAAGCGCAGCGCCGAACTGATGGCGAGCGCCGTATGCCGGCGCGTGCCCGCAATGCGATGCGCCGCGTTGCGGTTCTTCACGGTTTACGGACCCCGCCAGCGACCCGAGATGGCCATCACCCGATTCGCGCGGGCCCTGTTGGCGGGCAAGCCCATCACGATGTTCGGCGATGGCTCGATGCGCCGTGATTTCACCCACGTGGAGGACATCGTGCGGGGTGTTCTCGCGGCCTTGGAGGGCGCGCCGCCTGGCTTTCGGTCCTACAACCTCGGGTCGGGCGCACCGGTGGACCTCGAAGCCCTCGTGAGCGCCCTCTCCGAGACGGCAGGCGTTTCGCCGCGCATCGAGCGCGCGCCGGTCCCGCTGGGGGACGTCGACGCCACGTTTGCCGATGTCGCGCGCGCGCGCACCGAATTGGGCTGGGAGCCCCGCATCCCGTTGCGCGAGGGTTTGAAGAGCGTCGTGGAATGGGTGCGCAGGAATCCGAACTCTGTATCCCGTCTCTGAACCAGGACGGGGTCGAGGCGCTCCCCCGCGCTCTCGGCTATACCCGGGGAATGCACCGCTTGGCGGCGATCGCGGCGCTGCTCGTATGCGGATGCTCGTCGACCGATCGCGCTGCGACGGACGCGAGCGACGAGCTTGGCGGGGGCGGATCGTGCACGTTTTCGTGCTTGGACGCGTCGGCCTCGGACCGTCCCCTCGCTCAGCAAGTCCGCGCCACGCTCGACACGTGCGCGGGCGCGGACTGCCACAACATCGGGGTCGGCGACATGGTCATCGCGCCCGGGGGCGAATTCGATGCGATGATCGGCGTGCGCGCCTTCGAGCGCCCCGAGCTCTTCCGCGTTCAACCGGGCGATCCAGTCAATAGTTACGTGTACATCAAGCTCTTGTGCGAGGGTGGGGTCGTCGGAAACTGTATGCCTCCGGGCGGGGCAACGGCCGGAATCATCAACGCGTTCCGCGACTGGATCGAGGCGGGCGCACCGACGATGTGAACCTATACTGCGGCATGCGCTGCAACCGTCTGCGCCTCGCCGTCTCCCCGTTCGTCGTGTGCGGGATCGTCCTTTACGCCGCCCACTGCGGCGAGCGCAACCATGCCTCGCCGACCCCCGTGGCGGACGCGGCGGCTATCCCCGACGCAGCCCCTGAGTACACGCGCATCCCGTATACGGGGTTGCCGACGCCAGAGGCCGGACCCCGCACACCGGTCAACGCGGAATTCACGTCCACCCCGGTGCGCACCGACACGATGCAGCTCATGTTCGCGGCCGGCGAGATGCAAACGAGCGGCGAGCCGTTTGCGAGCAACTTCGCCGGGCGCGTTCTCAGTTACTACATCTTCAGCCGGTACTCGGGGACCCCCGACCAGTATTACGAGCCGTGTACGGGATCCAACCCCAATTGCCTCATCGCGCCGGTGATCGACCTCTTCGGCTTCAGCACCGCGGTCGAGTCCTACGAGTATTCGAAGTACCACATGAATATGATTGCGAATCAGAGCGGCGCGGGTGTTTCGCTGATCAACGGCCCACTCATCGCAAGCCTGCCGGGCGCAACCCCGTTCGAAAAGCTCCAGACGCGCATGGAAGCTCTCATCGCGGCCACCGGGGCCGACATCGCGCAATACGCTTCGCTTCCGCCGCCGCTGAACAATCCGATGAACGACTTCGGCTTCCCGGGCCTCTGGCCCAACATGGCCGCCTATCGGAGCTTCGACGTAACCATGACCCCCGAAACCGACGCTGTGGTCACGTGCAAGCCGGGGGCGCCCCCGCGCGGATACGGCGGCGTGGGCCAGTACGGCGGCCAAGCGGTGCCGCGCTACGAGTGCGACTACAACACGCTCCGCTTGAACGACGTCGCGACCCAGGCCGAGCACGTCATCGGCCCGGGCATCCTCGGATACTCGACGTGGAAGGAGGCGCTCTGGGCGATTGACTTCACCGGGCGCGTCCACGACTCGGGCAACAATCCCGTGACTGCCGTCGGTCCCCAGGACGTTACGCGCGTTGGTCAGCCAGGCAATCCGGTGCAAGGGGTCGGTTGTCCGGCCGACTGCACGCCGGGACAATGTCCGACCGGATGCGAGCGCGGCGTGTACATCGGATCGACCCCGCTCGAGGGCATGTGGGGCCTTTCCATGGTCGAAGAGATGGACAACGCCGGGGCGTGGCTGCTCACGTCGCTGGCGACCGGCGACGGGACGACACTCACCGGCGTCCCGTCCGTCTTGGCGGCGATACAATACGATTACGATTCACCCCTTCTCTGGTTCCCCACCGCGATTCAAGTTACCGAGCAGCCAAACAGCGGCGACGGCGGCGCGAGCGACCGGTACCCGTCCGTGGCTGCTCTCGCGATCGGGGATGCCACGAGCCACTCGGTCGATCTGGCGGCGCTTGCCCAGGGTTACTCCCTCTTTTTCGGTATGACCGATGGCCGCAACGCGGCGGTCGGCCAGCAAGTCGGGATGCAGGTAGAGTTCGGAGGCTCGATCTTCGCCGCAGACGACGCCCTACCCGACGGAGAGAACACCGCGCACGACCGTGCGCTCGGAGTCATGCGGCTCGCGTTCGTGGATCTCGACCGGATCCATGTCGACCCCACGACGGGGATTGTGGTCGACACCGCCACCGTCGCGGGCGGCACCGTCGCGCCGGGAACGGCCGTCACGACGACTGCGCTCGGGCACGTGGTGGTCGGACTGCGTCATCTGCTGATGGCGTGCAACGCCTCCGTTTCGCAATACGGCGCTCCCGACGGCGACGCGACGAAGGATGCTCTCGGAATACTCAACTCCGTTCCGATCCACCCGCCGGTCTCGGATGGCGGCCCGCCGCCGAGCTTCAGCGCACGCGTGCGACAGGTGCTCATGAATCAGGCGCAATTCGTTCGCGATACGCTGACTTCGAGCGACGGGTCGGTTCGCAATGGAGCTGAGCTCGCGGGCGGACAGTGGGTGACGTCTTCGGACGCGACTGCGCTCGAAGCCCAATCCGCCGCGCTGCGCGTCTTGGTCGAAGCCGGCTTTCTGAGTCCGGACGACACGAGCTACACCGAACGCGCTCGCGCCGTCGCAAGAACGCTGCTCACCGCGTTCTGGAGCGACCCCGCGCGCATGTTCCGCGGGCAAGCCGGCGGGGCCGACGACGTCGTGATGACGCCGGAACGCTTCGCGTGGCTCCAGCAAGCCTTGCGCGAGACGTACGAGGCGATTTGGGTCCCCGGCGATCCACTGCTCGATCGGGCGGTTCTCGAGGACCGAATCGCGCGCGTGAACAAACTCTACTTGAACGGCTGGGACGACCTGAACGGCGACCAGAAAGTCGACAAACCGACCGAGTGCCTCGCGGCACGGTTGCAACTGGGAGAGCAAGCCCTGACGGGGGAGGTCGCCACGAACAACAACGGTTATCCGATCTTGCAGGGGTCCGACGCCGAGAAGGACTGCGTCCTCAACATCGCGTACACGAACACCGCCAGCGTTCTCGCTGGCGAAGTGCACTTCCATAGCCCCTGATCGGTCCGGTCGGCGCCAGCGATCCGGGATCGCGATCCACGGATCGACCGAGTTGAGTGAGTGCTTACCCGCCCATCGACGGGTGGAGCCGCTCGCGCTTCGCAGACTTGGCGGGGCGAAGGTGACCGCTGAGATACACCATGCCGTTGTAGGTCGTCCACGGCCGAGCGTGCTTGAACGACGTCAGCCACTGCATCGGCTTCGGCCGCTCGGTCGCGGGCCTGAGGGCGCATGCCTGCGCGTGTTCTTGGGCATGCTGGAAGGCGTCCGCGAGGCGTGTTTGGACGGCCGGCGGCGAGCACTGCTCTCTCGCGCGTTTGGCGGCCGCGCCGCCGATGCGAGCGCGCAACTGAGGATCCCGGATCAATTCGACCACTGCCCGCCCGAAGGCGGCATTTGCTTCGGCCTCGCCTTGCGGCCCTTTGCCCGGGGCAAAGAGGAGTCCGTTCGTCCCGTCTTGGATTTGCGACGACACGCCCATCCCATCGGCGAAGGCGAGCGTGGGCGTGCCGCACCAGAGAGCCTCTCCGAGAACGTTTCCGTATGTCTCGCTCAGTGAAGCGTGCACGAAAACGTCGGCGTAGCGGTAGAAGTCCGGCATCGTCGTCCACGGAACCTCGCCCGTAAAGAACACGCGGTGCTCTGCGTCGAGCTCGCGCGCCACGCGCCTGTAGTATGCGGTGTCTGGACCCTCGCCGACGAGCGTGAGGGTCGCGTCCGGCTCGCGGGGGAGAACGTGCTCGGTGAAGATCCGGATGACGCGATCTTGCGATTTTTCGCGCGTGTGCCGGCCCGCGCAGACAAGACGCGGCCCGCGTTGCGGCAAACCCTCACGTTCGATGAGGTGCGTGTACGGGTCGAGTCCGAGGGCGCGGTCGAAGACCTCCGGCTGGACCGTCCGCGGAATGACGTGGATCGGTGCCGTGACCCCGCGCTCGCGCCAATACGTCCGGAGACCCTCGCTGAGGACGACCAAACCGTCGCTTTGGTTGTACATCCCCGCGAAGAGCCTTTCGCAAGGACGCTTCAGCGCCAAACTCACGCCGGCCTGGACCCAGTTGTTCTTGGAGAGGCGCTCGGGCAGAAGGACGTCGTATGCCGCCACGAGATGCGTCGTGTTCACGCACAGGAGCGGGATGCCCTTCATTTCGCGCAACCAGACGCCGAACTGGAGAAGCATCGTGGTCGACTGCGCGAAACACAGGTCGAAGTTCCAGCGATCCGGGTCGAAGATCCACGGGGCGAGGGGCATCGGAATATGCACCCCCGGGTACGTCTTCAGCGGCATACTCGGGAGCGCCACGGTGCCCGGCGCCAGCTCGTCGGGGCTGGCATCCGGGTCGCGAGGTCCGATGACTGTGACTTGGTGACCACAGCGTCGTAATTCTTGATACAGGAACCGTGTCTGAAAGACTGCACCGTTCGCGTATGGGATACGGGTGAAGTCGCTGAGTATGGCAATCCGAAGTGGTCTTCCCTGCCGCGCGGCGAGCGCGGCGAACGGCGCTAGGGGCTGCTGGCCTTGTTGGGCCGCCGCTAGGCCCGGAGGCCGCCGGGTGCTTCCGTTCGTGCCGGGAGATACCCTTTGAGGATCCTCGACATCACCGAATTCTATTCCGAACGGGGAGGTGGGGTTCGAAGCCATCTGACGACCAGGGGTCATGTTTTGTGCCAGCTCGGTCATGATCACGCGGTGATTGCTCCGGGGCCGCGCGATGAACTCGGCGCGCCTAACGCAAGCATCGCGCCTGCAGGTTCGAAGGAGCCACGCGCCCGAGTCTTGCGCGTGGCAGGCCCCGCCCTGCCGTACGACCGCACGTACCATCTGCTTGGCCGTTTCGACAAGATCCGATCGATGGTCCGAGACGAGCGCCCTGACGTCTTCGAGGCGCACTCCCCCTATCTCGCCACCGCGGCCCTGGTGGGGTGCGGCAGGCAAGCTGCGAAAGTAAGAACGGCCTTCTGGCACGCCGACCACCTGGGGGCGTACGTCGAGCCGGCGCTCGCTCGGTTGCTCGGCGAGCGCGCCGCAGAAGTTGTCGCGAATCAGCTTTGGACTTTGGCGCGTGCTCTCCTGGCACCCTTTGATGCCATCTTCGTGGCAGGCGTCGCGCAGTCTGACAAGTTACGCAGCGCGGGCGTAGAGCGCGTATTTCACGTACCGTTCGGCGTCGACGCCTCTCTCTTTCATCCCGGGGTTCGAAGCGAGGCGCGCAAACGCGAGCTCACCAGGGGCGCGCCAGGTCCGCTGCTCGTCGGGGTCGGCCGCTTCGCGGCCGAGAAGCGTTGGGACGTGG